>NZ_JBHSRF010000005.1:0-239727 GCF_042658925.1 Sphaerisporangium aureirubrum | reverse complement strand
GTTTCACCCGGCGCCGCACACACTGCGGGTTGTCCGCCGTAAGGCGGCGCCGGATTCGCCGCACCACGACCCGCCGACTCGGCGCCGGAGAAATGACCATGGGTGGCACGGGGACACGTCTCGGGCGGCGCGTGGGGTGCGGCGGGAACCATGAGCCCGGCAGGACCCATGGGTGCGGCGGGAACGATGAGCCCGGCAGGGCCCGGGGGTGCGGGGGTGTCCCCCGCAGGAGAACAGCCCTTGCGGCTCCCGCGCGGAGCGCGCCCTCCGCAAGGACCGTTTCACCCGGCGCCGCACACACTGCGGGTTGTCCGCCGTAAGGCGGCGCCGGATTCGCCGCACCACGACCCGCCGACTCGGCGCCGGAGAAATGACCGTGGGTGGCACGGGGGCACGTCTCGGGCGGGGCGCCGGGGTGCGGTGGGCTAGATCGCTTTGGCGGTGCGGGGTAGGAGGGCGAAGGCGCCTAGGTAGAGCAGGCCGGCGACTACCAGTAGGCCCTGGTAGCCGATTACCAGGGAGAGGTACTCGAGGCAGCCGCCGAGGATGGCGCCTAGGAGGTTGGCGCCGAAGGCTGTGGTGGCGTCGGCGGTTTCGGCGAAGCGTTTGGCGAAGACGACGTTGGCGGCGAAGATCGGGAGGAAGGCCACCACCACCGCGCATACGGCTCGTAGCGGGAGTGGTAGGCCGAGGAGCCATGAGTTGGGCACCACGGCCGCCAGTATCAGGCCGCCCAGCAGGATGGCGTACATCACGGGTAGTGATGGTGTCCGGAACCGCCGGGTCACCTCCACGGCGGCCAGCACGGCGACCAGGACACCCGCGAACACGACCGCGTTGACCACCCAGGTGGTGCCGAACAGCAGGGCGAAACCGGTGACGTTCTTGGTCTCCAGCAACAGGAACGACACGCCCAGCAGGAACAGGTCGGCGTAGGGGCGCATGGTGCGGAACGGGCCCGCCACCGCGCGGACCGCGAGCACGCTGACCAGCAGGATCAGGCCGAGCGCGATCAGGTAGATGGACGGGATGTCCCGGCCGTGCAGGTAGAGGAACGGGCGGTCGTCCACGGCGGGGGGCGGGGTGCCCGCGGAGGCGCCGAGCCACACGCTGGGGCAGATCTGCGCGTCGACGGTGAAGCCGGCGGTGATCACGGCCTGCCGGCCCGCGCCGACCTCGTCCACGCACGGCTTGTGGCCGAAGGCCGCCTCGGCGGTGGAGGCGAGCCGGTCGACCAGCCACAGCTCGCGGTAGTAGTTGTACATCGCGAACGCGCCGCCCGGCTTGAGGTGGTCGCGCGCGGCGCGCATGGCCTCCTCGGTGAACAGGTAGCTCTCCAGGCGCAGCGAGCTGGCCCCGGAGACCAGCGTCAGGGAGTCGGGCAGCGCGAAGAGGATCAGGTCGTACTTGCCGTCGGTGCGTTCGAGGAAGGCCCGGCCGTCGGTGATGTGGGTGGTGACCCGGGGATCGCTGTAGGGCCGGTCGGGGTGGTTGAGGAAGCCGAGCTCACGCAGCTTGGGGTCGATCTCGACCGCGTCGACGTGCTTGGCGCCCTTGGACAGCGCGATGGCCACGTCGGTGCCGCTGCCCGCGCCCACGATGAGCACGTTGTCCAGGCGCCCGGCCGTGCCGGCGGCGGTGCGCTCGTACGGCAGGGCGTACTGGCGCTCCCACTCCAGCCGGTTGCGCGCCGGGATGGCCTGCTGGTGCGGGATGCCGTTCACCTGGATGTCCATGATCGGCACGTCGCCGATCGCGAAGTGCTTGTAGGTCACCTTGTAGTACGGCGACCAGAGCGCGCCCGCGGTGAGCGTCTCGAACGCCAGGGCTCCCACGATGACCAGCGACGGGATCGTCACCAGGGCGACGTACCGGCCGAGGGAGCGCGGCTGGAGCAGCACGCCGTAGGCGACGGCGACGATCAGGCCCCAGGCGACCGGCGGCGCGCTCATGAACGACAGCGCCGAGAACATCACGATGCCGGTGAGGCTGCCGATCAGGTCGTAGCGGTAGGCGTCCAGCCGGGGCAGCTCGGTGAAGCAGCGGCCGACCAGCTCGGCCGGGCCCATCAGCACCAGTGCCGCCGCGCAGAACACGACCGGCAGGATCGCCCACGCGGGCGGGCCGCTGGTGGACAGGCTGGTGAAGTACAGGATGCCCTCGGCCTCGCGGTTCACCGTGACCGGGAATCTCAGCACGATCAGCACCAGGACGGCCAGGACCACCGGCGAGTAGTACGGCTGCCGCGTCGTGCGCCCGGACCGTAGGAAGCCCAGGCCGATGCCGAGGAAGGACCCCAGCAGCACGAAGTTGGTGAAGTAACTCAGGTGCACGATGTTCGAGCCGGTCCAGCGGATGAGAGCCAGCTCCAGGAACAACATGAACGCGCTGGCCACCACCAGCCTCGGCCGCACGGCCATTCGTGGCGTGCGCGTGGCACCGGATTCGGGAACAGGCGGCGTGTCCGTGGCGATCACGGGTGACAACGTAGCCAACATCAGGTCGATCACGGAAGTCTTCCGCGGTGAGTCAGGCCCTCTTCCGCCGGTCACCGTGCGCTATCCCCCCGGCCGGACGGCCACGCCGCGAAACTTACATCCGCGCCACTTCTCCCGCGTCATCTGCGGGCGCCTCGCGACGGTCACGGATCGTGCCCGCGCCGAGGGTCACGCACCGTCGCCCCGGGCGCCGCGGCGGGGGCGTGCGGAAAAAGACCGCCGCGACTTGCGCGGTATCCGGGGAAATGGCGGGTAACACGGTATTTCTGCTGGTAGACGGGCCGGGGAGCGTGCGGCACGGTGGTGACGTCGCGTCGTCACGTCCCAGAGGTGGTGTCCTCATGCGGGTCCTCATCCAGTTGCGTCCCACTCCCGACCTCGTCACCGCCGTGGCGACGCCCGGCATGACGGCGACCACCGCCGACGTCGCCGGCGAGCTGCCGGGGGTGGAGCTCGACCACACCTTCTCCCCGGTCGCGGTCCCCCGGGCCCGGCCCGCCGCCCGGGACGGCGACCCGCTGTCGCTGAACCAGCCGCTGGTGTTCTCCATGGCGGCCGAGGACGCCTCGGTGCTGGTGCGGGGCGAGATCGCCGACGACGAGAGCTCGGCCCGCATGGCGTTGCTGCCGGTCCGCCACCGCGACGTGGTGGCGGTGTACGCCGACCCGGTGATCGAGACCACGCTGACCTGCGGCGGCTCACCGCCGGTCGGCACCTGGCAGGACGTCGAGCGGCTGATGGCGGTGCCCGAGCTGCTCGCCGAGGGCTGCGACGGGGCCGGGGTGGCGCTGGCCGTCTGCGACACCGGCGTCAACGCCGCGCACGTCGCCGAGCGTCTCGGCCGGGGCTGCCAGATCGACCACGCGCGCAGCTGGAGCCCCTCGGGGGTCTCGGGCGGCGCGGGGGCGTTCGAGGTGGACCACGGCACGATGTGCGCGTTCGACGCGCTGATCTGCGCCCCGCGCGCCTCGGTGATCGACATCCCGGTGCTGCTGTCACGGCGGCGCGGGGAGACGGTGATGGACGGCCTGCTGTCCGACGCGGTGGCGGCCTTCGCCCATCTGCGCACGGTGCTGGACGCCCAGCCGCCCGAGAGCCGCGCGCTGGTGGTGAGCAACAGCTGGGGGTCGTTCTCGCCCCTGTGGGACCTGCCGCCGGGGCGGCCGGGGAACTACTCCGACAACGCCGCCCACCCGTTCAACATCATCGTGGGCAGCCTCGCGCAGGCGGGGGCCGACATCCTGTTCGCGGCGGGGAACTGCGGCGTGGAGTGCCGCGACGGCCGGTGCGCGTACCCCGACCGCCCGATCGTCGGCGCCAACTCCCATCCCCAGGCGCTGTCGGTCGGCGGGGTGGACACGGCCGGGCAGCGGGTGGGGTACTCCTCGCAGGGCCCCGGGCGGCTCACCGAGCGCAAGCCCGACATCTGCGCCTACACCCACTTCTCCGGCTCGGGCGCCTTCGGCGCGGACAAGCCCGACTCGGGCACCTCGGCCGCCTGTCCCGTCGCGGCCGGGCTGGTCGCCGCGATCCGCACCCGCTGGCCGGCGTCCGTCCTGCCGCCCGCCCAGCTGCGCACCCTCCTGCAGCGCACCGCCGAGGACCGCAGCGACGTGGGGTACGACTACGACTACGGTTACGGCATCACCGACCCGGTCGCGTTGCTCGCGGCTCTGGAACGCCGCACCCCGGCGCTGGCCCGCTGACCGTCCCGTGCGTCGGGGCGGCCCGTCCGGCGCCGGACGCGTAGCGTGGTGACATGGTCCTGATCACCGTGCACCTGCCGTCCGGTGCCACGCTGGCGGACGCGCGCCGCGAACTCGGCCTCGCCGAGGACGAGGTGGACACCGCCTACGGCCTGGTACCCCTGGACCCCGGCCAGGGTCTCTACGCGCTGCGCGTCACCGAGGACGCCTCGCACCGCGCCGCGCCGCCCGCTGAGGGTCCATTCTCCGACCCTCACATCGAGCCGTACGGCCCGCCGCAGTGACCACACCCGGCGGGGCCTCGGCACAAGGTGCCGGTGACCACGCCGGGCGGGAACGTGCCGCCGACGGAGCTAGCGCGAGTAGTGCTCGACGACGAGCTGCTCGTCGACGGGCAGCCTGATCTGCTCGCGTTCCGGCCTCGCGGTGAGCGTGAAACCGAGCTGCTTGAGGTCGACGGCCAGGTAGGGCGCGGTCAGCTCGTCGGCGTACACGCCCTCGGCGGCGGCGACGAACGGCTGCATCGCCCGCGAGCGGGGGCGCACGGCCACCGTCTGGCCGGGTTTGACCAGGTAGCTCGGGATGTCGACCTTACGGCCGTCCACGGTGATGTGACCGTGGTTGACGTACTGGCGGGCCGCGTAGATGGACGGGGCGAGCCCGGACCGCAGCACCAGCGACGCGAGGCGGCTCTCCAGGATGCTCACCAGCTCGGCCCCGGACCGGCCGGGGCGGCGCTGCGCCAGCTCCCAGTACCGGCGCATCTGCTTCTCCGACACGTCGTAGTACCAGCGCAGCTTCTGCTTCTCCAGCCTGCGCACGCTGTAGTCCCCGGCGGCACGCCGGTTGGTCTTGCGGCCGTGCTCGCCTGGCGGGTAAGGCCGCCGCTCGAAATAGCGGACGGCCTTGCGAGTCAGCGGGATGCCGGCTCGCCGGGACAGCCGCACTTTCGGACCGGTGTAGCGCACGATGACCCCTCTATGCTTAGGTAAGCCTTACTAAGGCAAGCCTAACCTTAGCGCACTAACGGCGTACGAACCGCACGACAGCGAGAACCAGGAGCACCCGTCATGCACGTCACGGTCCCGCCCATCTCCGAACGCGTCCGCGGCCTGGCCCTGACCGCCGTGCCCACCCACGTCTCCCTCGACGGCACCGCGCACGCCGCCCGTGGCGGCGTCGACGAGACCGGCCGCCCGCTGCTGCTGGTCCGGCCCGGCGAGCCCCTGCACGCGCTGACCGGCCAGGACGAGGCCGTGGTCACCGTCGACCTCACCGCCACCCGCGCGCTGGCGGGCATCGACCACCCGCGCGGCCTGCTGAAGGTGCAGGGCTGGGCGCAGGCCGTGCCGCGGGACCTGCTCCGCGACGCCGCGGTCACGGTCGCCGCCCGCTGCCCCGACGAGTCCCTGTTCGCCGCCGTGGAGGGCGACCCCGCCGGGCCGCGGCTGTTCCAGGTCGACGTGGCGCAGGTCATCTACCTCACCGGCCAGGAGTCGGGCCTGCTGGACGCCGACGACTACTTCGGCACCGGCCCCGATCCCCTGCTGGAGGCCGCCGAGCAGATGCTGGCGCACGTCAACGAGTCGCATCGCGACCAGCTCCACACCGCTCTGCGCACCCTGCTCGGCCATCCCGTCACCGACGCCTGGCTGTGGGAGCTGGACCGCTACGGCGCGACCGTCCGCTCCGGCATCGAGGACCCCACCCTCATCCGCCTGCCGTGGCCCTCACCGGTAACCGCCCCGCACGCTCTGGAGCGCGCCCTGGCCACGCTGCTCTGCTCCCACGGTCGCGGCTGAGCGCATCGAGGCGTCCACCACCTCGGGGGCGAGGATGTGGTCGATCACCATTAGGGCGCACCCGACGATGCCGGCGGCGGGGCCGAGGCGGGTGCGCTCCACGCGCAGGCTGCGGGTGGACAGGGCCGTGGAGCGGCGGTGGACGACCTCGCGGACGGCCGAGACGAGGGGCTGGAAGGTCTCGGTGACGTCGCCGCCGAGGACCACCACGGCGGGGTTGAGCAGGTTGACGGCGCTGGCGACCACCTCGCCGAGCAGGCGGCCCGCCCGCCGGACCACGGCCATCGTCTCGGCGTCGCCGGCGCGGACCAGCGTGACGACGTCGGCCAGGGAGGACACCTCGCGGCCCCGGGCCCGCAGGTCGCGCAGGATCGCGGTGCCGCTGGCCACCGAGTCGACGCAGTCGATGTTGCCGCACCGGCACAGCACGCCGCCGCCGTCCCGCACGGGGATGTGACCGATCTCGCCCGCGGCGCCGAGCGCGCCGCGCAGGATGCCGCCCCCGGCGATGACGCCGGCGCCGATGCGGGTGGACACCTTCACGAAGAGCAGGTCGTCCACGTCGGGGGCGTACGCGGTGCGGTACTCCCCCATCGCGATCACGTTGACGTCGTTGTCCACGAACACCGGCACCGGAAAACGGGCCGAGACGATCGGCGGGATGACCACGCCGGTCCAGCTGGCCATGACGCGGGCGCTCTCGGTGCGGCCCGCCGCGAACTCGACGGTGGCCGGGACGCCCATGCCGACCCCGCGCACCGACGCCATGGGGCGGTCGCCGAGCAGGCCGTCCCAGTGGTCCATCAGCAGCGGCAGCACCACGTCAGGGCCGCGCTCGACGTCGATCTCCAGCTCGGTGCGGGCCAGCTCGCGGCCCGCGAGGTCGCACATCGCGATCTGGGTGCGCCCGGCGCCGAGTGAGGCGACCAGGACGACGCCCCCCGCCGCGTTGAACGCGAGCCGGGCCGGCGGCCTGCCCCCGGTGGACGGGCCCTCGGTGTTCTCCACCACGAGGCCGTGCTCCAGGAGCTCGCCCACCCGCAGGGCGACCGCGGGACGGGACAACCCCGTGACGCGGCCGATGTCCGCCCGGGTGACGGCCTCTCCCGACCTGATCAGACCGAGCACATCACCGCTGCTGGCCAGCGTGGCCGCTGATCGTCGACGCACGGGACCAGTCAACCACACCTCTTTTGTAATACAAAGTTCCTAAGTTGCTCATCTCAATCGGCAAAACTACGGTTGTAACGGTCATAAGTTCCGGCTAGTGTCCGATCTGTCCTCACCTGGTCGATCTCCGGAGCCTTCCCGTGCCTGAGCCCGAGCCCCCAGCCGCCCACCACGCCGACCTCGTCGTGTTCGGCGGCACCGGCGACCTCTCGATGCGCAAGCTGCTCCCGGCCCTGTTCCACAGCGACCGAGACGGCCGCCTGGACCCGCGGACCCGGATCATCGCCCTGTCCCGCGGCGGCCTCACCGACGCCGACTTCCGCGGCAAGGTCGAGTCCGCCGTGCGGCCCGGCCTGCACACCGGCGACGCCGCGAGCTGGGACCGCTTCCTCGGCCGCCTGCGGCACGTCTCGGTGGACGTCGGCGCCCCCGGCCAGGACGGCTGGGGCGACCTCACCCGGCTGCTCGGCGGGTACGAGGACGTCGACCGGATCTTCTACCTGGCCAGCCCGCCGATGACGTTCGGCCCGTTCTGCCGGGCGGCGCACGCGGCCGGGCTGGTCACGCCCCGCTCCCGCGTGGTGCTGGAGAAGCCGCTCGGCCGCGACCTGGAGGGCGCTCAGCGGATCAACGAGGAGGTCGGCGCGATCTTCGCCGAGCACCAGATCTTCCGCATCGACCACTACCTCGGCAAGGAGACGGTGCAGAACCTCCTGGTGCTGCGCTTCGCCAACGCCTTCCTGGAGCCGATCTGGAACTCCTTGTGGATCGACCACGTCCAGATCACCGCCGCCGAGTCGGTCGGCACCCCCGGGCGGCGCGGCTACTACGACCACGCGGGCGCGCTGCGCGACATGGTGCAGAACCACCTGCTGCAACTGCTGTGCCTGGTCGCGATGGAGCCCCCGGCCCGCAACGACCGCGAGGCGGTCCGCGACGAGAAGGTCAAGGTGCTCCAGGCGCTGCGCCCCATCGCGGGCACCGAGGCGCGCCGGTTCACCGTGCGCGGCCAGTACACCGCCGGGCAGGTGGACGGCGAGGCGGTGCCCGGGTACCTGGACGAGCCGGACAAGACCCCGCCGACCGACGCCTCGCGGCACGTCGAGACGTTTACCGCCGTGCGCGCCGAGGTGAAGAACTGGCGCTGGGCGGGCGTCCCGTTCTACCTGCGCACCGGCAAGCGCCTGCCGTTCCACCGCTCGGAGATCGTGGTGCAGTTCAAGGAGGTGCCGCACTCGATCTTCCCCGGCGGCGGCCCCAACCGGCTGGTGCTGCGGCTGCAGCCCAGCGAGGGCATCACGCTGCACATCCTGGCCAAGGAGCCGGGTGCGGGCGAGGTGACGCCGCGCGCGGTGCCGCTCAGCCTGAGCTTCGCCGACACCTTCCGCACCCGGGTGCCCGAGGCGTACGAGCGGCTGCTGATGGACGTGCTGTCGGGCAATCCCACCCTTTTCATGCGGCGTGACGAGGTCGAGGCCGCCTGGCGCTGGATCGACCCGATCATCGCCACCTGGGAGGCGGACGGCGCCGTGCCCGGCCCCTACACCGCCGGCACCACCGGCCCGGCCGCCGCCCACGAACTGCTCGGCCGCAGCGGCCGGGCCTGGCACGAGGAGGACCTGCCGTGAACCCCGTCGTCGAGGAGGTCACCGCGCGCGTCGCCGAGCGCAGCCGCCCGAGCCGCGCGGCCTACCTGCGGCGCGTGGCCGCCGCGGCCCGCGAGGCCCGCGAGCGCGGCCCTGCGCGCACGGCGCTCGGCTGCGCCAACCTCGCGCACGGCTTCGCCGCCTGCTCCCCCGCCGACAAGCTGGCGCTGCGCGGCGCCGAACGGCCCGGCGTGGCCATCGTGTCCGCGTACAACGACATGCTGTCGGCCCACCAGCCCTACGAGACCTACCCGCCGCTGCTCAAGCGGGCGGTGCGCGAGGCGGGCGGCGTCGCGCAGTTCGCCGGCGGCGTGCCCGCGATGTGCGACGGCGTCACCCAGGGCCGTCCCGGCATGGAGCTGTCGCTCTACAGCCGCGAGGTCATCGCGATGGCCACCGCGATCGCGCTGTCGCACGACATGTTCGACGCCTCGCTGCTGCTCGGCGTGTGCGACAAGATCGTGCCGGGCCTGCTGATCGGCGCGCTGCACTTCGGCCACCTGCCCGCGCTGTTCGTGCCCGCCGGGCCGATGCCGTCCGGGCTGCCCAACAAGGTGAAGGCGCGGGCCCGCCAGCACTTCGCCGAGGGGAAGATCGGGCGCGGCGAGATGCTGGACGCCGAGGCGAAGTCGTACCACTCCCCCGGCACCTGCACCTTCTACGGCACCGCCAACTCCAACCAGGTGCTGATGGAGGTCATGGGCCTGCATCTGCCGGGGTCGACGTTCGTCAACCCGGGCACCGAGCTGCGCGACGCCCTCACCGCGGCGGCGGGGCGGCGCGCGGTGGAGATCACCGCGCACGGGCCGGAGTACACCCCGGTCGGCGAGGTGGTCGACGAGAAGGCCGTGGTGAACGCGGCCGTGGCGCTGCTGGCCACCGGCGGCTCCACCAACCACACCATGCACCTGGTGGCCATCGCCGCCGCGGCGGGCATCGAGCTGCTGTGGGACGACCTGGCCGCCCTGTCGGCGCACGTGCCGCTGCTCACCCGGATGTACCCCAACGGGCAGGCCGACGTGAACCACTTCCACGCGGCGGGCGGCATGCAGGCGCTCATCGGCGACCTGCTGGACAACGGGCTGCTGCACGAGGACGTGCTGACCGTCGCCGGGCACGGCCTCGGGCTCTACCGCGGCGCGGCGTCGCTGAAGGACGGCGAGCTGGTCTGGACGGAGGTCCCGCCGGCCGGCACCGACCCCGGCGTGCTGCGGCCGGTGGCCGCCCCGTTCTCCGCCGACGGCGGCATCCACATGCTGCACGGCAACCTCGGCCGGGCGGTCAGCAAGGTGTCGGCGGTCAAGCCCGAGCACCTGGTGATCGAGGCCCCGGCCAAGGTGTTCGACGACCAGGCCGAGCTGATGGCGGCCTTCGAGGCGGGCGAGCTGGACGGGCGGGACTTCGTCGCGGTGATCCGCTACCAGGGGCCGCGCGCCAACGGCATGCCGGAACTGCACAAGCTGACCCCGCCGCTGGCCGTGCTGCTGGACCGGGGCCAGAAGGTGGCGCTGGTCACCGACGGCCGCATGTCCGGGGCCTCGGGCAAGGTACCCGCGGCCATCCATCTGTCGCCCGAGGCGGCCGACGGCGGGCCCATCGCGCTGGTCCGCGAGGGCGACCTGGTCCGCCTGGACTCCGCGGCGGGCACGCTGGATCTGCTGGTGCCCGCTTCGGAGCTGGCGGCCCGCACCCCGGCGGGCCGTCCCCTGGCCGACGACGAGTGGGTCGGCACCGGCCGCGAGCTGTTCACCGCCTTCCGCCGCACGGCCGCGCCCGCCGAGCGCGGCGCCGGGGTGTTCGCCATGAGCGGCGCCGAGCCCGCCACCTTCGGGGGGCTGCCGGTCGTGCGGGACTCCCAAGGCGTCCCGGATCCCCGGGACGTCCTGGACGTCGTGCCGGAGTTCGCGGAGGGGCGCGCGTGAGCGCGATCGAGACCCCGTCGGCGCGCGACCCGTGGCTGGTCGCCGACGTCGGGGGGACCAACGCGCGGTTCGGGCTGGTCACCCGGCCGGGCGGCCGGCCGGAGAGAGTCGTCGTCGTTCGTGGGGGCGAGTACGACGGCCTCGCGGACGCCGTGCACGACTACCTGCGGCTGCACGCGGGGGGCGTGCGGCCCGGGGCGGCGTGCCTGGCGATCGCCGGGCCGGTGCACGGCGACCGGTACCGGCTCACCAACACGGACTGGGCGGGGACGGGGGCCGGACTCGGCATCCCGTACGTGGAGCTCCTCAACGACTTCGAGGCGCTCGCGCTGTCCCTGCCGCGGCTGGCCGGCGAGCAGGACCTGGCGTCCCTCGGCGGCCCCGCCCCGGCGCCCGGCATGGTGAAGGCGGTGCTCGGGCCGGGCACCGGTCTCGGCGTCGCCGCGCTGGTGCCCGCGCGCGGCGGCTGGGTCCCGGTGCCGGGCGAGGGCGGGCACGTCTCGGCGCCCGTCGTCACCGACCTGGAGATCGAGGTGATCCGGGCGCTGCGGGCCGATGGGATGGCGTTCGTGGACGCCGAGCACCTGCTGTCCGGGCCCGGCCTGGCCCGGCTGCGGCACGGCCTGGCGCTGGTGGAGGGGGTGGCGGCGGCTCCGCTGCCGGCCGCGGAGATCGTGGCCCGAGTGGATGATTCGCTATGCTCGCGTACCGTCTCGGTGTTCTGTGGTCTACTGGGGAGCTTCGCGGCTAATGTCGCTTTGACCTTGGGAGCACACGGTGGGGTATACCTCGGGGGTGGGATCGTGCCGCGTATCGTCCGGCGCATCCGGGACAGCGACTTCCGGCGCCGCTTCGAGGCCAACCTCGTGCCGTCCGGCTACCTGAGCGGCATCGCCACCACGGCCATCGTCGCCGAACAGCCCGCACTGACCGGCGCCGCCGCATGGCTCGGCCAGCGCCACGCCGACCGGACGCCCCTGCCGCCACCGGCGCGCAGCGGCGAGGCGGCGTCCCCGCGACCGAGGAGCATCGCACCGTGAGCATTCTCGACCTGGCCCCCGTCGTCCCGGTCGTCGTCATCGACGACGTGGACACCGCGGTGCCGCTGGCCCGCGCGCTGGTGGCGGGCGGGCTGCCCGCCATCGAGGTGACGCTGCGCACCCCGTGCGCCCTCGCGGCCATCGC
Organism: Sphaerisporangium aureirubrum; assembly: GCF_042658925.1. NCBI lineage: Bacteria > Bacillati > Actinomycetota > Actinomycetes > Streptosporangiales > Streptosporangiaceae > Sphaerisporangium > Sphaerisporangium aureirubrum. The sequence goes on along the minus strand of NZ_JBHSRF010000005.1, from coordinate 227,798 downwards.
GCGGATCGCCGCCGAGGTCCCCGGCGCGGTGGTCGGCGCGGGCACCGTCCGCACCCCCGGCGACGTCGCCGCGTCCGCCGAGGCCGGCGCCCGCTTCCTGGTCAGCCCGGGGGCCACCCCGGCGCTGCTGGACGCGATGGCGGGCTCCGGCGTGCCGTACCTGCCGGGCGCGGCCACCGCCTCGGAGGTGATGGCGCTCGCCGAGCGCGGCCTCACCGAGCTGAAGTTCTTCCCCGCGGTCCCGGCGGGCGGCGTGCCGTACCTGAAGGCGCTCGGCGGCCCGCTGCCCGAGGTGCGCTTCTGCCCGACCGGCGGCATCCGCAGGGAGACCGCCCCCGACTTCCTGGCCCTGCCCAACGTCGGCTGCGTCGGCGGCACCTGGCTCACCCCGCCGGACGCCCTCGCCTCCGGCGACTACGGCCGCATCGAGAAACTCGCCGCGGAGGCCGCCGCGCTACGCGGCTGACCCGGCCCCCGGATCCGCCCGCGGCCCTCCTCCCTCGGAGCGCGGGTGAACGCCATGAAGTCGCCGCGATCCGATCGACGTTCATGGACCTGGGCCCGTGGCTCGCCTCACCCGGCGGCCACGGGCCCGTCCTCAGCGGTCCACACGTGCCTCCGCCATGGACAGCGACGGGGCCAGATCCTCCAGCGAGCGGCGTTCGGCGTTCACCCCGAACAGCAGGGCCACCACACCGGCCACCAGCATCAGCGCGGCCGCGCCGATGTAGCCGTAGAAAAGGCGGACCGGGTCGGGATGGTCGCCGATCAGCCAGCCGAACACGACCGGGCCGAGCGCGCCGAAACCCTGAGCGATCGAGAAGAACAGCGCGATCACCAGGGCGCGGATCTCCAGGGGGAACAGCTCGCTCACGGTGAGGTAGCCCGAGCTGGCCGCGGCCGAGGCGACGAAGAACATCACCGACCACAGCAGGGTCTGGGTGGTGGCGGTGAGCATGCCCTGCCGGAACAGCCAGCTGGTGCCCGCGAGCACGGTGCCCGAGACGATGTAGGTGCCCGCGATCATCGGGCGGCGGCCGACGATGTCGAACAGCGGGCCGAGCAGGACCGGGCCCGCGAGGTTCCCCGCGGCGAACAGCAGCAGGTATCTGGACGCGTCGTGCGGGGTGACGCCGTAGAAGGTGTCCAGCACCAGCACGTAGGTGAAGAAGATGGAGTTGTACAGGAACGACTGGCTGATCATCAGGGTCGCGCCGAGCACGGCCCGCTTCGGGTAGTCCCGCAGCACCACCCGGGCCAGCACGCGGTAGGACGGCGCGCCGAACGGCCGCAGCTCGATGCCCTTCGACTCGTCCACCGGCGGCAGTTCCCGCCCGCCGGCCGCCACCGCGGCCTCCACCTCACCGGTCACCCGTTCGGCCTCGGCGACGTGCCCGTGCGTGACCAGCCAGCGGGGACTCTCCGGCAGGTGCCGCCGCAGCCACCAGATGAGCAGCCCTACGGCCGGTCCGAGCAGCAGCGCGAGCCGCCATCCGAGATCGACCGGCAGCAGGTCCGGATCGAGCAGCACGTACGTGCCCGCCGTCCCGATCATGGCCCCCAGCCAGTACGTCCCGCTCACGGCCAGGTCGACCCGTCCCCGGAACCGCGAGGGGATCAGCTCGTCGATCGCCGAGTGGATGGCGGCGTACTCCCCGCCGATCCCGGCCCCCGCGAAGAACCGGAACACCAGCAGGAACGCCAGGTTCGGCGAGAACGCCGTGATCCCGTTCGCGATCAGGTACAGCGACAGGGTGACCAGGAAAAGCTTGCGCCGCCCGAACCGGTCGGACAGCCGCCCGAACACCAGCGCCCCCGCCACCTCCCCGATCAGGTACACCGTGGCCGTCAGCCCCACCTCCACGGCCGTCAGCCCCAGCGTCTCCCGCTCCCGCAGCACCGACCCGATGGCGCTGGCGATCGTGATCTCCATCCCGTCCAGCACCCACGCCACGCCGAGCGCCACCACCAGCCGCGTGTGGAACCCGGCCCACGGCAACCGATCCAACCTCGCGGGCACCAGGCTCCGCACGACGTCCCCCATGCCGCGAGACGTTATCCACCTGCGGGAACGCTTAACCTTCCCCGGCACGACGGCGCCCGGTCCCCGCTCGGGGACCGGGCGTCACGTCCGGCCGATCAGCCCGCCACGGTGGGCTTGGCGTCCCGCATGGACAGGGATGGGGCGAGGTCCTCCAGGGAGCGGCGTTCCGCCTTGACGGCGAAGAACCAGGCGACCAGGCCGGCGCCGACCATCAGGACCGAGGCGAACAGGTAGCCGTAGAACAGGCCGTTCGGGTCGGGGTGGTCCTGGTCGCCGATGAGGGCGCCGAAGACGACCGGGCCGAGGGCGCCGAAGGCCTGGGCTACGGAGAAGAACAGCGCGATGGTGAGGGCGCGGATCTCCAGGGGGAACAGCTCGCTGACCGTGAGATAGCCCGAGCTGGCCGCGGCCGAGGCGACGAAGAAGATCACCGACCAGAGCAGCGTCTGGGTCACGGCGTTCAGCACGCCCTGCTGGAACAGCCATCCGGTGATCGCCAGCAGCACGCCGGAGACGATGTAGGTGCTGGAGATCATGGGACGGCGGCCGACGGTGTCGAACAGCGGCCCGAGGATGAACGGCCCGGCCAGGTTGCCGACCGCGAAGGCCAGCAGGAACTTGGAGGCGTCGTTCGGGGACACCCCGTAGAAGGTGTTGAGCACCAGCACGTAGGTGAAGAAGATCGCGTTGAACAGGAACGACTGGCTGATCATCATGGTCAGGCCGAGGAACGTCCGGCTCGGGTACTCCCGCAGCACCACCCTGATGATCTCCCGGTAGGACGGCGACCCGTGCGGCCGCAGGTACAGGGCCTTGTCCTCGTCCACGGGAGGCGGCTCCTTCCCGCTCTTCGCCACCGCCGCCTCCACCGAGGCCACGGCCTCCTCGGCCTCCTCGTGCCTGCCGTGCATCAGCAGCCACCGCGGGCTCTCCGGCAGATGCCGCCGCAGCACCCAGATCATCGCGCCGAGCACCGGCCCGATCAGCAGCCCGAGCCGCCACCCGAGGTCGATCGGCAGGATGTCCGGGTTCAGCAGGATGTAGGTGCTGGCCGTGCCGATGATGGCCCCCAGCCAGTACGTCCCGCTGACCGCCAGGTCGACCCGTCCCCGGAACCGCGAGGGGATCAGCTCGTCGATCGCCGAGTGGATGGCGGCGTACTCCCCGCCGATCCCGGCCCCCGCGAAGAACCGGAACACCAGCAGGAACGCCAGGTTCGGCGAGAACGCCGTGATCCCGTTGGCCACCAGATAGAGCGCGAGCGTGAGGATGAACAACCTCCGCCGCCCGAACCGGTCGGACAGCCGCCCGAACACCAGCGCCCCCGCCACCTGCCCGATCAGGTAGACCGTCGCCGTGAATCCGACCTGCACGGCCGACAGCCCCAGCGTCCCCTTGTCCTGCAACACCGACCCGATCGCGCTGGCGATCGTGATCTCCATCCCGTCCAGCACCCACGCCACCCCGAGCGCCACCACCAGCCGCGTGTGGAACCTCGACCAGGGCAACCGGTCCAGCCGCGCCGGCACCAGCGTCCGCACCACCCCATCAGCAGCCACCAAGCCACCGCCCTACTCGAAAAGCCTCCGGCGCCGCCCGCCCCTGACGGCCACTTACGGCGAGGCCCCCTGCCCCCGCCGGGCGGCTCCTAACAGCCCTCTCGGCGGGGAGTGAACGGCCCTCGGCGTGCCGAGGTCAGGCGCGTTTGGCGATGGCGGTGATGAAGGGCTGGACGAGGCGGGCGGCGAGGGGGCCGAAGGCGGCGAGGATGAGGACGTAGGCGGCGGCCAGGGGGCCCAGGTCGGGGTGGGCGCCGGCGGCCACCGCCAGGCCGGCGATGACGATGTTGAACTCGCCTCGGGGGATGAGGGCTATGCCGGCGCGGGCGCGGCCGGCCCGGGCTATGCCGGCGCGGCGGGCGGCGTAGGCGCCGGTGAGGAGTTTGGTGACCATGCTGACGAAGGCCAGGGCCACGGCCAGGCCCGCGACGGGGAGGATCTTGGTGGGGTCGGTCTGGAGGCCGAAGAAGACGAAGAAGACGGCGGCGAACAGGTCGCGGAGCGGGATGAGCAGGGTGCGGGCCTCTTCGGCGAGCTCGCCGGACAGGGCGATGCCGACCAGGAAGGCGCCGACGGCGGCGGACACCTGGAGCTGCTGGGCGACGCCCGCCACCAGCAGGGCCAGGCCGACCACCTTGAGCAGCAGGACCTCGTTGTTGGGGCTGGACACGAACGCCTCGATGAACCTGCCGAAGCGCAGCGCGATCAGCAGGACGACGCTGACGGTGCCGAGCGCGATCGCCACCGTCGCCGCGCCGGCGGCGAAGGTCAGCCCGGCCAGCAGCGCGGTCAGCAGCGGCAGGTAGACGGCCATGGTCAGGTCCTCGAACACCAGCAGGGACAGCACGACCGGGGTCTCCCGGTTGCCGATCCAGCCGAGGTCCGACAGCACCTTGGCGGTGATGCCCGAGGAGGTGGCGTAGGTCACGCCGGCCATCGCCACCGCCGCGACCGGGCCCCAGCCGAGCAGCAGGGCGCAGATCGCGCCGGGCGCCGCGTTGAGCACCAGGTCGACCAGGCCCGCCCGCGCGTTGCCCTTGAGGCTGGTGACCAGTTCGTCGGCGTTGTACTCCAGGCCGAGGGTGAGCAGCAGCAGGATGACGCCGAGCTCGGCACCGACCGCGGTGAACTCTTCGCTGGTGGCCAGGGGCAGGATGCCGCCGGTGCCGAACGCCAGCCCGGCGACGAGATACAGCGGGATGGGCGAGATGCCCACCCGCAGCGCCAGGGCGCCGAGGATGCCGAGGCCGAGCAGGACCGCGCCGAACTCCAGGAACAGGATCGCCGTGTGGTGCAACTCGCGAACCTACCCCTTGGCCAGGATCTCGACGACCGCGGCGGTGCTGTCCGCCCCGCCCACGACGACCACGACGTCCTCCACCTCCAGCGAGAAGTCCGGTCCCGGGCTGGCGAACACCTGCCCGCTCCGCACCACGGCGACGATGGACGCCCCGGTGCGGGTCCGCACCCGCGCGTCCCCCATCGGCCGTCCCGCGTACGGCGAGCCCGGCCCGATGGGCAGCTGCAGGCTGACCAGCCCCTCGACCTCCCTGTGCAGGTCGTTGAGCCGCTGGACGATCCGCGGCGCCCCGAGCAACTCTGCCAGAGCGTCCGCCTCCTCGTCGTTCAGCCGCACGCTCTCGCAGGCCCGGTCCGGGTCGCCGGAGTCGTAGATGACCAGATCCCGCTGCCCGGTCCGGTGGGACACCACCCCGACCCGCCTGCCGGACCGCGTCGTGAACTCATGCCGCAGCCCGATCCCCGGCAACGCCGTCTGCTCGACCTCCACCGCACGACCTCCACCGCCGGGATTCGCCTGTTCTGCCCCCGACCCTACCAATCTGAACGATCGATGAAGCCGATCACGACGGCGGCCCTTACGGAGATCCTTTCCGTGGCGGCCGGGGCTGTCAGGGGCTCAGCAGCCCGATGGGGTTGCCGTCCGGGTCGGTGAAGACGGCCATCCGGCCCATGCCGGGCAGGGTCTGCGGCTCCAGCGTGCGGGCGCCGCCGAGCTTCTCCGCCCGGCTGAGGGCGGCGTCGACGTCGTCGACCCGGAAATAGACGACGAAGCCGGTGTACGGGCTGCCGGGGCCGGACTGGCCGATGCCGCCGGCGGGCGGGCCGTCCGGGGTGCCGACCAGGGCGTAGGTCTCGTCCAGGACGGTCACCGGCCAGCCGAACATCTCCTGGTAGAAGCGCCGGGCGCGGGGGGCGTCGGGGCTGGAGACGTCGAACCACGCGGGCGTGGGGGAATGCGAGGTCATGGGGTCCTCCTGGATGGGTGAGCCGTGTCTCATTCGAACAACAGACCGCCTCGGTGGGGCAGAATCATCTGTCGTGAGCGATATTTCGGTCCGGACGGCGGACGATTCCGACCTGGCCCGTGCACGCGACGGGGACGGCGCCGCGTTCACCCGCCTGATGGAGCCGCTGCGCCGGGAGCTGCACGCGCACTGCTACCGCATGCTCGGCTCCGTCCACGACGCCGACGACGCCCTGCAGGACGCCCTGCTGCGGGCGTGGCGGGGGCTGTCCCGGTTCGAGGGCCGCAGCACGCTGCGGTCGTGGCTGTACACCGTGGCCACCCGCACCTGCCTGGACCTCGTGGAGACCCGCGGCAGGCGGGCCCTGCCGGTGGACCTCGGCCCGTCCAGCGAGCGGGCCGTGCTCGGCGACACCCCGCGCACCGACGTCGCCTGGCTCGGCCCCTACCCGGACGCGGGCCTCTACGGCGGCCCCGCCGGGCCGCACGCCCGCTACGAGCAGCGTGAGGCCGTCGAGCTGGCCTTCGTCGCCGCCCTGCAGCACCTGCCGGGCAACCAGCGGGCGGCCCTGCTGCTGTTCGAGGTCCTCGGCTTCTCCGCCGCCGAGATCGCCGCCACCATGGACACCACGATCGCGTCGGTGAACAGCGCCCTGCAACGCGCCCGCGCCATAGTCGCCGAGAAGATCCCCGCCCCCGCCCAGCAGCGCACGCTCCGCAAACTGGGCGACGCGCGCCTGCGTGAGATCGTCGCCGGCTACTCCACCGCCCTGGAACGCGGCGACGCCGACGCCCTGGTCGCCCTCCTCACCGAGGACGTCACCTGGTCCATGCCGCCACTCCCCCGCTGGTACCGGGGCCTTACGGCCGTCACCGACTTCGCCACCCGGGTCCCCCTCACCGCCTGCGGCTCCTGGCGCCACATCCCGGTCACCGCCAACGCCCAGCCCGCGGTCGCCTGCTACCTCAGGAACGCCGGCACCGGCCCGCACCTGCCCTGGTCCGTCAACGTCCTCACCCTCCGCGGCGACCGCGTCGCCGCGATCACCTCCTTCGTCGGCCCCGAGCACTTCATCCCCTTCGGCCTGCCCGCCTCGTTGCCCTGAGCTCACCGGGCTTTCCTCCCATGGCCACCGGTACCGCCGTCCGAATACCGCCGTCCCCCGATAAGTCCATCCAGGTGCCGGGTCGGGGCATTGCCGCCCGCGCGTCGGCTTGGTCGTTTACGGTCTTACTCGTGATCGCCCCCGGCATCGCCGTCCCCCAGCGGAACCTCGGGCTCGCCGCCCGTCACCCCGCCGCGTCCCCGTCCCACGGCGAGGGGGCCTCGTGACGAGGAGCGGTTCGATCCTGCTGGACCGGTTCCACCATCCCGCGCAGGTCGTCGTCGCCGGGTTCGGGCTCGCCGTCGCGGTGGGGACGCTGCTGCTGTCGCTGCCCATCGCCACCACCACGGGAGAGTCGGCGCCCTTCCTGACGGCGCTGTTCACGGTCACCTCGGCGGTGTGCGTGACGGGGCTGCTGCTGGTGGACACCTCCGCGCACTGGTCGGTGTTCGGCGAGGTGGTGATCGCCCTGCTGATGCAGGTCGGCGGGCTCGGCGTGATGACGCTCGGCACCGTCTTCACGTTGCTGGTGTCGAAGCGGCTCGGGGTGCGGGCCCGGATGCTGGCGCAGATGGAGACCAAGACGCTGAGCCTGGCCGACGTCCGGCGCATCGTGGCGCGGGTGGTGGTGTTCAGCCTGGTGTGCGAGGCCGTCGCGGCGGTGGTGCTGACCGCGCGGTTCGCCGCCGGGTACGGCGAGCCGATAGGGCGCGCGGTGTACCTCGGGGTGTTCCACTCGGTGTCGGCGTTCAACAACGGCGGCTTCGCGCTGTGGAGCGACAGCCTGATGCGCTTCGTCGGCGACCCGTGGATCTGCCTGACCATCGCGGTCGCCGTCATCGTCGGCGGGCTGGGCTTCCCGGTGGTGTTCGAGCTGATGCGCTCGTGGCGGCGGCCCCGCCGCTGGAGCATCCTGACGCGCATCACCCTGGCCACCACCGTGGGCCTGCTGATCTTCGGCACGGTGGCGTTCATCGCCGCCGAGTGGAGCAACCCCCGCACGCTCGGGCCGCTGGACGACGCGGGCAAGTGGCTGGCGGCGTTCTTCACTGCCGTCATGCCGCGCAGCGGCGGCTTCAACACCCTGGACCTGGCCCACCTGTACCCGTCGAGCTGGCTGGTCACCGACCTGCTGATGTTCGTCGGCGGGGGCAGCGCGGGCACCGCCGGCGGCATCAAGGTCACCACGTTCGGGCTGTTCGCCTTCATCGTGTGGGCCGAGCTGCGCGGCGAGCCGCGGGTCAACATCGGCCACCGGCGGCTGCCGGAGGGCGCGCAGCGCCAGGTGGTGGCGGTCATGGCGCTCGGCGCCGGGATCGTGGTCGTGTCCACCTACCTGTTGCTGGTCATCACCCCGCACAGCCTGGACCAGGTGCTCTTCGAGGTCATCTCGGCGTTCGGCACGGTCGGCATCTCCACCGGCATCACCGCCGAGCTCGGCACGGCCGGGCACGTGATGATGGTGGTGCTGATGTTCATCGGCCGCATCGGCCCCCTCACCCTCGGCTCGGCCTTGGCGCTCAAGGAACGAAGCCGCCGCTACGAACTCCCCGAGGAGCGAGTGATCATTGGCTGACAGATCGAACGACCCCGTGGTGGTCATCGGGCTGGGCCGCTTCGGCACCGCCCTGGCCCTGGAACTGATCCGCCGGGGCAACGAGGTGCTGGCCATCGACCACCGCCCCAAGGTCACCCAGCAACTGGCCGGCCAGATCACCCAGATCGCCACCGCCGACGCCACCGACATGGAGGCCCTGCAACAGCTCGGCGTCCCCGACTTCCGCCGCGCCGTGGTGGGCATCGGCGGCGACCTGGAGGCGTCCATCCTGACCGCGTCCCTGCTGGTGGAGCTGGAGATCGACGCCATCTGGGCCAAGGCCATCAGCCGCCAGCACGGCCGCATCCTGGACCGCCTGGGAGTGCACCACGTCGTCTTCCCCGAGCACGACATGGGCGAACGCGTCGCCCACCTGGTCAGCGGCCGGATGCTGGACTACATGCAGGTGGACGAGGACTTCGCCCTCGTCAAGACCCGCCCCCCCAAGGACTACGTCGGCATCCCCCTCGGCCAGTCCAACCTCCGCCGTAAATACGGCGTCACCATCGTCGCCGTCAAGAGCCGCGACGAGCAGTTCACCTACGCCGACTCCGAAACCGTCCTGTCCTACGACGACACCATTCTCGTCTCCGGCCGCACCGAACAGGTCGAACGCTTCTCCGAACTCTGATCTCCGCCACCCTCCCGTTCTGTCACCTCGGGGTTTTTACCTCCATCAAAAGGCTCTTACCGGCAATTCTCTTCACCGTGATACTGGGCGAAACCATGACAAGTCCGATCCAGTGAAGGAATCGCGGCGATGATTTCAATGACATACCGCCGGTGGGCATTACGCGGATCGGCCGTGCTCGGCACGGCGGTCGTCGTCCTCTCGACGGTCGGCGTGCCGGGCGCCTCGGCACAGGTGCTCTACCCGTCCTGCGGCGGAGAGGCCACCAAGACCTCGACGTCCACCACGGCGTACATAGGGGGCTGCTTCAAGGCCCAGGCGCGCATCGACCGCTACTACGCGGGCCTGCCGAGGTCCTACTACGGCCCCGAGACCAGCACGACGTCCTCCGTCACCGCCTCGGACGGCTCCTTGATCGGCAACGCCGCCCGCTTCTACGTGGCCAACAGCGGCGACCCCGGCAAGCACTGGACGAGCTACATCTACTTCTGACCGCCGACGGCGCGTGCCCCCGCCCTGTGGAGACGTCCGGATGACACGGCCGCGCACCCTGACCCGCCGAACGGTCACCCGCTCCACCAGGGCCGCGCTGGCCCTGGCGGCCGGAATCCTCATCGCCGTCTCCTGCTCCCCCGGGACCCCACCGGGCGACCCGTACGCCGGAGATCTCGAACGGGCCCGAAAGCAGGCGGTATCCGATTTCGAGAAACAGGTCCTGGCCGACCGCGAAATCACGCGCCCCGAATACGACGAGGCCGTACGCCGCTATGTCTCCTGCATGAAGGCGCACGGCCTGGGCTTCGAGGCCGTCCTCGGCGACTACGGCTACTACACCTATGTGGAGACCCCGTCGAGTCCCCGCCACGACGCGATCCACCTCGTGTGCCGCCGCGGAACCACCTTCCTCATCGAGAGCCTGTACACCGAGATCATCACCAACCCGGGCCACCGGGACCTGGACGAGCTGCGCGCCGCGTGTTTCGTCCGAAAAGGCCTGGCACCGAAGGACTACTCCGGCGATTCCTCCAAAGCCGACGGACGCCGCGGCTACGAGGGCGCGCCGTTCGACAAGGAGGATCCGCGTTTCCAGCAGTGCCTCGCGAATCCCTCGATGTGACAATCCCGGTCCCGCCTGCCGGTTATCCCGGCATTCGCCTCCGTCACCCCGCGGCCGGGCCCGGGACTCCGTCGGCGGCCGCGGGCGTGGCGTCCTCCCAGGCGCGCAGGTATCTCTGGATCGCGTTCCGGTTGCGCTGCAAGACGTCGATGCGTCGTTCGATGCTGCTGAGCTGACGACGCAGTCCGTCCAGATCTTTCGCCGCCGGGCACACCGGAGGCTCCGTGCTCTCCTTCGCGGCCTCCAGGCAGGGCAGGACCTCGCGGATCATCTCCGTCGTCAGGCCGGCTTCGAGGAGTTCGCGGATCTGCAGTACCCGGTCGACGGCGGGCTCGCCGTAGCTGCGGTATCCGTTGCCGCTCCGGAACGGGTGCAGGATGCCGACCTCCTCGTAGTAACGAAGCAGCCGCGGCGCGACACCCGTCTTCGCGGCCAGGTCCCCGATCTTCACATCGCTCTCCTCGACTCGTCGCCGGTGCGGCTTGACCTTCACATTAATGGAAAGGTTTAGCGTCGTGCACGTCCCCCAGACCTGCCCCAGCGGGTTGATCGACCGCGTCGACGAGAATGTGAGATCAAGAGATGACGACGGGTTCCAGAACGAACGCGAGCAAGCCGGGCGGCGGCGGATGGACCGCGGACCGGATGGCCGATCAGAAGGGCCGCACCTTCGTCGTGACGGGTGCGACCAGCGGTCTCGGCCTGGTGACGGCGCGCGAGCTCGCGGCGCACGGCGGCCGGGTACTGCTGGCCGTCCGTGACGCGGCACGGGGAGAACAGGTGGCGTCCTCGCTGCGCGGGGCGTATCCCGGGGCCGAGGTGGAGGTGCGCCAGGTCGACCTGCTGGATCCGAAGTCGATCCGCCGGGCGGCGCAGCGGATCGGCGAGGAGGAGTCCGTCGACGTACTGGTCAACAACGCCGGCATCTCCATGGTCGAGCACTCCGTGACCGCGCAGGGCGCGGAGCGCCATCTCGCCGCGAATCACCTCGGCCACTTCGCGCTCACGGCGTTGCTGGAACCGGCGCTGCGCCGGTCGCCGGCCCCGCGGGTGGTCACCGTGACGTCGTACATGCACGAGAAGGGCGAACTCGACCTGGACGACGTCGCGTGGTCGCAGAAGTACACCCCTCTCGCCGCCTACTCGGCGTCGAAGCTGGCCAACGCGGTCTTCGGCGTGGAGCTCGCCCGGCGCGAGCGGTCGTCGTCGCCGCCGATCACCAGCGTTCTCGCGCACCCCGGCTACAGCAACACGCCGATGCAGAGCAAAGGCACCGGGATCACCGGAGTCGCCATGCGCATCGCCGGCAAGCTGTTCGCGCAGACCCCGGAGATGGGAGCCCTCCCCCAGCTTTACGCGGCGACCGAGCCCGGCCTCACCGCCGGCTCCTACATCGGGCCCGACGGCCGGGGCGGACGATCCGGGTATCCCACACTCGGACAGGTGTCCGCGGCGGCCCAGGACCCAGAACTCGGCCGCCGCCTGTGGGACCGCTCGCAGCAACTGACCGGCATCCGCTGGCACCCCACCGAAGCGTGACCCGTACCGCCCGCGGACGTCCGGGCCGCCGAACCGATGAGCAGCCGTGTGCCCCGCTCACGGGTTGATGTGGGGGTGAGGTTCAGATCGCGCGGTGAACGGTGCCGGTGGGGTCGGACACGAGGTTCAGGCCCAGGGCGGTGAACTGGTCGCGCAGGTCGGCGGGGGTCTGGACGGCGCCTTCGGACAGCAGGACGAACTGCCGCAGGACGGCGCGGGCGGCGGGGTCGTCGATCACGGCGGCGTCCCAGATCACCTGGCCGGCCTCGGTGCGGACGTCGAAGGCGAAGAACGCGCAGCACGCCTTCTCCCTGGCGGCCAGGTCGCGCACCCATTCCTCCAGTCCCGGCTCGGCGCGCAGGCGGAAGCGGACGCCCTCGGCGGTGTCCTCCCGCGAGACGAGGGCCCGGTCGAACAGCCGCCGGTACTCGGCCAGGCGCTCCTCGGCGGTGTCGGGGGCGCCGGTCATGTCGCAGACGACGGGGGTCGACGCGGGGGGAAGGTCCATGGTTGCTCCTCAAAGGGATTCGTCGCCGGTTGTGTCACCGTCACCAGGACCCTAGAGTCTGGACCTAGGTCCAGAGTCAAGAGGTGAACCGTGAAGATCGGCCAGGTCGCCCGGGAAGCCGGGGTCAGCGTGGACACGGTCCGCTTCTACGAGCGGCGCGGCGTGCTGCCCCCCGCCAAGCGCAGGCCCTCGGGCTACCGCGAGTTCGGCGCGTCCGCGGTGGACCGCATCCGCATGGCGAAGAGCTTGCAGGAGCTGGGCCTCACCCTGGACGAGGTCGTGGACGCCCTGCGCACGCACGACACCGGCACCGCGACCTGCGACAGCGAGCGCTGGCGCCTGGAGGCCGTGGTGGCGCGCATCGACGCCCGGATCGCGGAGCTGACCCGCGCCCGGCACGACGCCGCGACGGCCCTGGACGACTGCCGGTCCGGCCGGTGCAGGCTGGTGCCGGACCTGGAGCGGTGATCGTCGCCGGGCCGGCGACCGGTCGGCGGTATAGCGACCGGCGGCGGTCCGAGGACCGGCCGCGCGTCAGTCCGGGCCGCCGATGTCCCACACCCTGATGGTCCCGTCGAAGCCGAGGGTGGCCAGGGACAGGCCGTCCGCGCTGAGCTCGGCGTGCGTCAGGGCTTCGGTGTGACCGGTGAGCCGCCGGACCTGCTTGACGGTGGAGACGTCCCACACGCGCGCGGAGAGGTCTATCGGGTCCTGGAAGTACTGTTCGCCGCTGATGGTGGCGATGGTGCCGCCGTCCGGGCTGATCAGGATCTCGAAGCCGCCGTCCGGCGCGCCGAGCACCCCGAGCGTCCCCCGCGGCTCACCGGTGCGGGTGTTCCACAACCAGGTGCCGTCCCCGCTGTTGGTGGTGATGAGGGTGTCGCTGTCGGGAGTGAACACCAGCGAGGTTATTTCGGAGAACTCCCTCCGGCCGTCGCGGAGCGGATGCCGGCGACGGCCCGTCGCCAGATCCCACAGATGGTCGTCCGGGTTGGCGATCATGGCCAGCGTCCCGCTGTCGGGACTGAACTCCAGCAGGGTGACCTCGAACGGCTTACCGGCCTCGGTGTCGAGGCGTTGACGTCGCCTGCCTGTGGCGGTGTCCCACAACCAGGCGGTGCCGTCCTCGGTCACGGTGGCCAGGATGCGGCTGTCGGGGCTGAATATCAGCGAGGAGACCAGGTACAGCGGGGCGGCGCCCGTCATGAGGCGGTGGCGCGGGCGTCCGGTGGCGGTGTCCCAGAGCCAGACGGTGCCGACGGTCGAGCTCACGGCCGCGAGCGTGCGGCCGTCGGGGCTGAGGGCGGCCGAGGCGACATGGGCCTGCGGCGTGGTGGCGGGCCATGGGAGCCGGAGTCCTGTGGTGACGTCCCACAACGTGACCCTGCGGTCCTGAAAGGACCAACCTCCGCCGGCCAGGACGAGAATGCGGCCGTCCGGGCTGAACGCCGGTGACGCGGCGTTGAAGGCGGGACTGCCGGGCACGCGGAGCCGGTGACGGAGCCGGCCGGTGGCGGTGTCCCACAGCCACACATCGGACTCGGCCCCGTCGGAGCCGGTCTCGCTGTCCTCGACCGTGACGAGCAGGCTGCCGTCCGGGCTGAGGGACATGCCGTGCACCGAGCCCGCGAAGACGGTGGCCTGCGGCACGGGGCCGCCGGGGGCGTCCCACCACCAGACGAGGACCGTGCCGCTGTCGCCCTTGGTCGTGGCGAGGGTGTGGCCGTCCGCGCTGAACGCCGTGTCGGTCCCGGCGACCAGGGTGGCCCGGGAGAGGTCGGGAGGCAGCACGCCGGTGAGGGCGCTCCACGCGACCAGGACTCCCGCGAGGGAGACCGCGAGCACCGCGCGCCGCCGCCATCGGGCCGCGCCGGCCCAGGTGCGGGACGGGGGCTCGGGGGGCTGGTTGGCCAGCCATTCCTGCACGCGGATGTGCTGGAACTGGTACATGCCTCCCGACTGGCGCAGCAGTTCCTGTTCCCGGGCGTGCGCGAGGAAGCCCAGCAGCCGCAGGGGCAGCCGTCCACGCGCCGCGAGGACGAGCCGGGCCACCACGAAACGCGGCCAGGCTCGGGTGAGCAGGATCAGCGTCGCGAAGCCCGTGCCGATGAACACGGTCACCGGGACGGACAACACGTTGATGATCGCGTTGCCGACGTCGCCGGCCCGCGCCTGGTCACCCGGCCCCGGCTCCCCCGCCCAGCCGGTGCCGAGCGCCTGGGTGACGCCCGCGACGATCGTGCCGAGCGTCAGGGCGGGGACCAGGGCCAGTGCCATCACCGTCCCCGCGGCCACCGCGCCGACCAGCGAAGAACGGCGGTCCTGCTCGACGAAGGCGCGGGGGCTGGCCTGCGCCGACCGCGCGGGCGGCGCGTCGAGCCAGCTGTGCGCGGCCAGGGCCATGCCGGTGACCAGGATGACCGCTCCGGCCATCACCAGTTCCAGCCAGAAGTTCGCGAAAGCGTCAGGTGTTTGGTCGGCGCCGTTGAGCACCGTGATCGCGGCGACCCCGATCATGGTCGGCACCATCAAGGTCACGGCCAGCGCCACGCCGGTGCGGAATCCGCGGCGCGACCGGCCCCACGTCCCCGCCACTGCGAACGACAGACGTCCGGGCGCGCGGCCCGAGCCGACGAACCAGGCGACGACGGCGAGTATCGCGAAGAGGATGCCGAGCGCCAGGCCGAGGGCGACACCGGCGCCGATGTTCTCGCCGCGGCCGGCGACCAGAAGCGTGCCGCCCATCGCGAGCAGGAGCGTCAGGCCGCAGACCAGGCCGATCCCGGGGGCGACCCACGGTGACAGCAGCCGCTGGCTGAGCAGCCACCAGGCCAGGTCGCGTTCGCGGTGCTGGTGGAGGTAGCGGGCCAGGAAGACGAGCCATCGGCGGGCCTTGCCGGGGTCCCACGCCTGCCCGGCGCCGGGGCGCTCCGGCACGTACGCCGCGTCGATCATCCCGTCGACGAGCCGGTCCTCGACGGCGTGGCGGGAGTCGAAGCGCGCGGGGTCCAGGAGCTCGGCCGGGTCGCCGCCCCGCTGGTAGGCCCGGCGGGCCATCGAGATCATCAGCGGGGTGGACAGGGCGGCGGCGACCGGGCCGTCCGGTTCGGCGCGCAGGTGGGCGTACACCGGGCCCCAGTCGGTCCCGGACGCCCAGTCGATCTCCGCGAGGTAGCCGGCGACGTCGTCCACCGGCACCGGGGCGACCTCCACCACGGGCGCGCGGCGCAGCGCGGGGACCCCGCCCTGGATGACGTCCTCGTACTCGGCGGACCGGCAGGTCACCACGACCGGGCGTTCCCTGCCGATGGCCCTGCTGATGCCGCGGACGGCGCTGCGCCTGGCCGACTCGGGGATCTCGTCCAGCCCGTCGACGATGGGCAGGAGCAGGTCACGGCCGGCGAGGAGCCGGGGGATGTCCGGCCGGCCGTTGTAGTAGGAGGTGGCGAGCGACTGGACGATCCACTCGTCCATCGACTCGGCGACCGGGTCCCAGGAGGACGCGGGCAGCAGCACGGGCACCGGGGCGCCCTCGGCGCGGCCGTCCAGCAGCCCCAGCGTGAGGAGCATGGCCAGCACGCTCTTGCCCGCGCCCGGCTCCCCGAGCACGACCAGCCGCCCGCTGCGCACCCGCCGGTACTCGGCGGCGAGCTGCCGGGTGGCCAGCTCGAACTCCCCCTCCAGCCGCCCGTCGAGCCGCAGCCGCACCACCCGCCCCGCGTCCGGCCGCGCCGCCTCCCCCACGTCCCGCGCGGTCGCCGCCCACGTCAGCGGCAGCACCCCGGTGTCGCGCAGCCCGCGCCCCCGCGCCTCGTCGAGCCACTGCCCCCGGACGGTCGCGGCGAGGTCGTCGGCCAGCTCCGCGGGCCCGAGCACCCGGTCGTCCCCTCGGAGGTAGTCGGCGATCGACACGGTCAGCGCCGCGAGACCGGCGATGAGGCTGATCAGACTGACCCGGAAGTCCCTGTCGGGAAGGTCGGCATTGATCAACCATCCCGCTAATCCCAGAAACGCCACTCCAAACGCCAGAATAGCCGCATTACGGATATTCCTCCGTTTTCTCCCGGGCATGGAGCGATCATAAGCGACCGGGTATTGCCGCAGGTCTCACCCTGATATCACTTCCCCGGCCCCCGCCCGCACCGTCCGGGGACCGGCGCCTCACCTCTCCGCCGGCCTTTCCTGTGAGGAATTCGACGGTGGCGCAATGACCACGGCGGCCACCACGCGTGAATGCCATTACCGAGGGCACGCCCGGACATGAACGGCGGTGAACCTCCGCGATCCCTCGCGGCTCGCCCGCGCCCGGTGACCGTCAGGACGGCTCCTCGCTGGGGAACAGGATCGGGCTGAGCAGGTGGCGGGTGCGGCCGGAGGCCGGGGGGTTGGCCAGGAGGGGGAGGATGGCGTCGCGCATTCCCTCGATGAGGGTGATGCGTTCTTCGGGGGTGAGCCAGATGGCGTGCTGGCGGTAGCCGACCATGTCGGCGGCGGGGTCGGCGTGATCTCGGTCCAGGTAGGCGTTGAACTCGGCGAGGAGGGTGGCCATCGCCACGGCGAACACGCGGCGGTGGTCCTCCGGGGGGAAGGACGCGGCGGTGGCGGGGGTGACCTCGGCGCGTTCGCGGCGCAGGCGGTAGTGGCGTTCGACGGCTCCGCGTATCCGCTGCTCGCCGGCCACCTCCAGGAGGCCCGCGTCGGCCAGCAGTGCCACGTGGCGGTACACCGTGGCCTTGGAGACGTCGGGGAGGCGGTCGCACAGGTCGGCGGTGGTGAGGATCCGGTCGCCCGACATGGCGTGCACGATGCGCAGGCGCACCGGATGCACCAGCAGCTCCAACGTGTCCATGGGCGAATGGTCTCATATGCGATACCATTCTCAAACTTGCGACCAATCGAAGGAGCCGCGATGCACGACAATCCGCCCGTGAGCCTCGACCCCGCACCGCCGCTCGGCCGCCTCCACGACGTGGACGGACGGCGCCTGATGCTCGACCGTTCAGGCTCCGGGAGCCCGAGCGTGGTCTTCCTCCCCGGCGCCGGCCTGGTCGGCCTGGACTTCCTGAACGTCCGCGACCGCGTCGCCGAGCACACCACCGCCGTCATCTACGACCGCGCCGGAACCGGCTGGAGCGACCCGGCACCCCTCCCCCGCAGCGCCGCCGAGGTCGCCGGAGAGCTCCGGCAGCTGCTCCGCGCCGTCGCCGTCCCCGCCCCGTACGTCCTGGCCGGCCACTCCCTCGGCGCCTTCTACGCCCGCCGCCACGCCCAGCTGTTCCCCGGCGAGGTGGCCGCCCTCCTCCTGCTGGACCCCGGCCACGAGGACATCTTCGACCACCTCCCCGAGGGCGCCGCCGAGCTCGGCGAACGCATGAGGCCGGACCCCGGCGGGATGCCCGACCTCACCGCCGACCAGCTCCAGGCCGCCCGGACCGCCCTGACCGGCCTCCTCGCGGAATGGCCCGCCGAGATCCGCGAGCCGCTCGTCGACCACCACCTCACCGACTGGCGCACCCAGCTCCACGAGACCGCGAACTTCGAGACCGAGATCTACGACGAACTACGCCACGGCGGCCCCCTCCCCGACGTCCCTCTCATCGTGCTCACCGCCGCCGCCCGCAACCCGTACTGGGCCCAGTTCATGACCGAGGACCAGATGCGCGAGGCCCACGCGGGCATCGAGACCCTCCACGCGTCCATCGCCGCCTCCGTCCCCCGCGGCGAGCACCGCGTCCTCGCGGGCGCCTCCCACCAGTACCTCCACGTGGAGCAGCCCGGCGCCGTCGTCCAGGCACTCCGCGACCTCCTGGCGAGAGCGGACCGCCGGCCGTAGGATCACAGGCCGCTCCACCCGGAAACGCGCGGAGCCCTTGTGATCGTTTGAACGGGCGTTTAGATTTCTGCATGTGTCATCAGAGTCGCGGACGTTCATCGAGGAGGCGCGGCGGTCGCAGATCGTCGCGTGTGCCATCGAGACGATCGCGACGCTGGGGTTCGGCAACGCTTCGCTGGCGAAGATAGCCAAGCTGGCGAAGGTGAGCACCGGGGTGATCCTCTATCACTTCGGGAGCAAGGACGAGCTGATCCGGGCCGTGGTCGACGAGGTGGCCCGGATCGCGACCGGCATGATGGTGCCGCGGATCATGGCCCAGACCACGGCGGCGGACGCGCTGCGCGCGTACATCGAGACGAACCTGGAGTTCATGAGGCTGCACCCCCGGCCCCTGATCGCGCTCGTCGAGATCGTGGGGCACGGGCGGGCCGAGGACGGCGGGCCGGGGCCCTACGCCGCCCAGCACGAGATCGCGCTCACCGATCTGGAGAAGGTGCTGGAGTGGGGGCGGCGCACCGGGGAGTTCCGCGACTTCGCCCTGCGGCCGATGGCGCTCGCCGTCCGGGGTGCCATCGACGCCGTCCCCGCTGAGATGATCAAGAACCCCGAGCTGGATCTGCGGGACGTCGCCCGCGAACTGACCACCCTTTTCACGCTCGCCACCCGGAGCACGCCATGACCCCCGCACTCGACACGTCACGCCTGCGCAAGGCATTCGGCGACAAGGTCGCCGTCGACGACATCGATCTGTCCATCCCCCAGGGCTCCTTCTACGGGCTCGTCGGCCAGAACGGCGCCGGCAAGACCACCACCCTGTCCATGGCCGTCGGGCTGCTGCGCCCGGACGCCGGCAGCGCGCGGATCTTCGGCGCCGACGTCTGGTCCGATCCCGCCAGGGCCAAGGCGCTGGTCGGGGTGCTGCCCGACGGCATGGCCATGCCCGAGCGGCTCACCGGCCGCGAGGTGCTGACCTACCTCGGCCTGCTGCGCGGGCTGCCACGCGAGGTCGTCGACGAGCGCGCCGGGGAGCTGCTGGCCGTCCTGGAGCTGGACGAGGCGGAGAAGACGCTGGTCATCGAGTACTCCACCGGCATGCGCAAGAAGATCGGGCTGGCCACCGCCCTGCTGCACGCCCCGAGGCTGCTGGTGCTGGACGAGCCGTTCGAGGCCGTGGACCCGGTGTCGGCCGCGACGATCAAGACGATCCTGCGCGGCTTCGTGGCGGGTGGCGGCTCGATCGTGCTGTCCAGCCACGTCATGGCCCTGGTCGAGCAGCTCTGCGACCACGTCGCGGTGATCGACAAGGGCCGGGTCGCCGCCGCCGGCACTCTGGACGACGTGCGGGGCGGCCACAGCCTGGAGGAGACCTTCGTCGGCCTGGTCGGCTCGGCCGACGGCGGGAGCAAGGAGCTGGCATGGCTGTCGCGCTGACCATGGTCCAGATGAAGGTGGCCGTGCTGCGCCACTCCATGAGCGGCCAGCGGGCCGGTTTCGTGGCGATCGGGGCGGTGACCGGTCTCGTCCTGGCGGGCGCGACCATCTGGCTCGGGCTGTCCGGGGCCGAGGTGCTGGCGGCCACGTACGCCGTGTGGATGCTCGGGTGGATCTTCGGGCCCGCGTTCGCCGGGGGCGGCGACGAGACCCTGCGCCCGGAGTTCTTCACCCTGCTCGGCCTGCCCCCGCGCCGCCTGGCCGCGGGGCTGCTGGTGTCGGCGTTCGTCGGCGTGGCGCCCGCGATCAGCCTGCTCGCCCTGGTGGGCCTGACCGTCCTCGGGGCGCGGCAGGGCCTCGCCGCCGCCCTGGTCTCGCTGCCGGCGCTGGTGCTGCAGCTGGCGGTGTTCGTGCTGCTCTCCCGGGTGGCGGTGGCCCTGCTCGGCGTGGCCCTGCGGTCGCGGGTGGGCGCGGTCGGCGCCGGGCTGGCCAACGGCCTGGTCCTGGCGCTCCTCGGCCAGATCTGGGTGGTGTTCGTCGCGCTCGGCCAGTCGGGCGGCGTGCCCCCCGTGGTGGGCACGGTGGCCCGCTACCTGCCGTCGGGCTGGGGGGTGGCGGCGGTGGAGGCCGCCGCGTCCGGCGACTGGGGCAGGACGGCCGCGGCGCTCGCCGCGATGGCGGTGCTGGTCGTGCTGCTGCTGGCCGCGTGGGCGGCCCTGCTCACCCGGCGCGCGGGGTCGGCGCGCACCGCCCCGGGGGGACGCGCGCCGATGCGGGCCACCACCGCGTCCGGCGCCGTGCTGGCCAAGGAGCTGCGCACCTGGTCGCGGGACCTGGTGCGCACCCATCAGCTCACCTTCGCCCTCGCGTACGGCGTGTTCTTCGCCGGGGCCCCGCTGATCATCGGCATCCCCGTCATGCTGCCGCTGGCCGGTCCGATCTTCGTCGTGATGGCCGCCGCGCTGTCGGCCAACCTGTACGGCACCGACGGCACGGCGTTGTGGCTCACCGTCATGACGCCGGGCGCGGCCGATGTGCGGGGGCGGCAGCACGCGTGGCTGCTGACCGTCGCACCGATCGCCGTGGTGCTGACGGTGGCGCTGACCGCGGTGGCGGACGGCTCCTGGCCCGCGATGCTCGCCCTGCTCGTCGCGCTGCTCGGCGGCGGCGCCGGGCTGGTCCCGCTGGCGTCGGTCTACGCGCTGATCCCGGGCACCGACCCGCACCGGCGCGGCGGCAACCCGCTGCGTTCCACCGAGGAGGACGGCGCCGTCACCGGCATGGTGTACGCGGTGCTGGCGCTGGCCTCGCTCACCGCCGTCCCCGCCACCGTCGTCGCCGTGCTGACCGGCTGGCCGGGCGTGGTCCTGGCGGCCGTGACGGGCTGGGCCTGCTACTGGTGGTTCGGCCTGCTCGCCGAGCGCCGGTTGCTCGCCCGGGGCCCCGAGCTCCTGGAGACGATGCGCACCGGCCGCCGCCCCGCCGTCACCGTCGCCACCGGCAGGCCCGGCAAGTGGACCCGCTACGAGGCGCTCCCCCGCCGCGAGCGGATCATCGTCGGCGTCTGCTACTCGATCGGCGCGCTCCCGTTGTTCCCGCAGGGCGTGGTCCCGGCCATCATCAAGCTGAACGGCGGGGACACCCGCGCGTGGTTCCTGGCCATGTACCTGCCGCCCGGGCTGCAGTGGCCCACGATCTTCTTTATGATCGCGCTGGGGCTGGCCATCTACGCCACCGGGGTAATCATCCCATTTCGCTACAAGGCAGGCGAATCCCAACAGAACGCCGATGAACCCGCGGAAGTCCCGGCCACCTGAGCCTTCCCCTTTCCCCCACTTTTCCTCGCATCCGCGACAGATGGCTGCTTAACTTACATCTGCCGTGAAGGCCGCTATCGCCGCAAAACCATCTCACCATTCCTATTCTCCGACGTTAGGACATGGACCCGGGAGGCACTGCCGCTAAACGTATGCCTTTATGTCGCGTATCCAAGTCCTTGGTCGTATAAGGCGGTATTGGATTGCCCTGCCGCCGTGAATCGACGCGCCCCTGAACCCCCGCCCGCCGCCGCCGGGTCGTGCGATTTGTGAGGCAACCTGTGACAGACACCAAGCGCCGTCTCGTTCAGCTGATCCACCGTCACGCGGACGACCCCGGCTCGGGAACCGCCCTCGAACAGGGCGGGAGGGCCGTCACCTACCGCGAGCTGGGGAAACTCACGGGAGAACGGACCCTGGAGCTGGAGGCCCTCGGGGTGCGGGGCACGTTCGTCGCGCTGGAACGTTCGAAGTCGGTGGAGTTCGTGGTGGACTTCCTGGCCGTCCTCGCGGCGGGCGGCACCGTGGTGCCGGTCGATCCGGACACCCCGCCGGACCGGCGGGCGGTCTTCCTGGAGCTGGCGGCGCCGGAGTTCCTCCTCGGCGAGACGGGGGTGCTGCGCCTCGGCGGGCCCCGGGACCGGGGGGTGCCCCGGGACGCGGCGTTCGTCTACTTCACCTCCGGGTCCACCGGGACGCCCAAGCCGGTGCTCGGGTCGGCGGCGGCGGTGGCCGGGTTCGCCGAGTGGTTCGGGCCGGAGTTCGGCGCCGGGCCGCGTGACCGGTTCGCGTTCCTGACGGGGCTCAGCTTCGAGGCGGCGCTGCGGGACGTCTTCCCGCCGCT
Organism: Sphaerisporangium aureirubrum; assembly: GCF_042658925.1. Classification (NCBI taxonomy): domain Bacteria; kingdom Bacillati; phylum Actinomycetota; class Actinomycetes; order Streptosporangiales; family Streptosporangiaceae; genus Sphaerisporangium; species Sphaerisporangium aureirubrum. Next base: position 205,506 of record NZ_JBHSRF010000005.1, on the reverse strand, counting down.
GGTGGCGGGGGCGACCCTGGTGCTGCCCGAGGAGGGCGCGGCAGACGAGCCGGAGGCCGCGGTCGCGTGGCTCGCCCGGCGGGACGTCAGCGTGGTCACGGTGGTGCCGTCGACGGCCCGCGCCTGGCTGGCGCACGGGCGGACGGTCTGCCCGGCCGTGCGCGCGGTGTTCTTCGTGGGCGAGCCGCCGGGCGCCGACCTGCTCGGCGGGTGGCGCACCCTGTTCCCGAACACGACACTCCGGGTGAACTCCTACGGATCCACCGAGAGCGGGCAGGCCACCGTGTACAACCGCATCGCGGACGACGAGCGCGCGGCGGCCGTACCGGCGGGCCGCCCGGTGCCCGGGACCCGGTACTGCTTCGTCGAGCCCGGCGCCGTGCTCGACGCCGGGCTGGTGCGCGAGCGGCTGGAGCACCCGGCGAGCGGCGGCGAGATCGTGCTGGTGAGCCGTTCGTGCAGCCACGGCTACCTCGGGATGCCGCAGGAGAACGCGGCGCGGTTCGCCGACCTCGGCGACGGCGTCACCGCCTACCGGACCGGCGACCTCGGCCACGTCGACGCCGGCGGCGACCTGGTGGTCGTCGGCCGCGCGGACGACGAGATCAAGATCAACGGCGTGCGGGTCCACCCGGCCGAGGTGCTGCGGGCCGTCCGGGCACACCGGTCGGTGCGCGACGCGTTCGTCACCGCGACCCGTGCGGAGCAGGACGCGGACGGCACGCGCACGCGGGCCCACCTGACCGCGTACGTCGTGCCCGAGGGGGACCTGAGCGTCGTGGACCTGCGGCGCGACCTGCTGGACGCGCTGCCGCCCGCGATGATCCCGGCGCGCTTCGTCGAGGTGGCCGAGCTGCCGCGCACCCGCACCGGGAAGGTCGACCGGGCCGCGCTGACCGGGCTCGCCGAGCGGGCGGCCGGGTTCGTGGCGCCGTCCGGGGACGTCGAGCCGCGGGTGGCCGCGCAGTTCGCCGAGCTGCTCGGCGCCGAGCGGGTGTCGGCGGCCGACGACCTGTTCACGCTGGGGGGCGACTCGATCACGGCCACCCGGCTGGTGTCCAGGCTCTGGCAGGAGTTCGGCGTGCGGCTGTCGCAGCGCGACGTGTTCGCCGCCGCCACCGTCGCCGGGATCGCCGCGTTGATCATGGAGCGGTGGCTCCTCGCGGAGGACCCCGACGAGCTGCGGGCGCTGCTCGACGCCCTGGAGGGCGACGGCGGGCTCCAGGCCGGGGGGACGTCGTGACCGAGCCGTCCCTGGCCGAGCGGCTGAGCCGTCTGTCGCCGGAGCAGCGGGCCCGTCTCGGCCGCATGATGCGCGACAAGCCGGCCGGCCCGGCGGCGCCCCCGCCCATCCCGGTGCTCGACCGCTCGTCCGGGGCGCTGCCGATGTCGTCCGCCCAGCGCAGGCACTACTTCCTGCAGACCCTGCGGCCGGAGAGCCCGGCGTACAACAACGTCGAGGCGGTGCGCCTGCGCGGCCCCCTCGACCCCGGGGCCCTGCGCGCGGCCCTGGCCGCGACGGTCGCGCGGCACGAGGTCCTGCGCACGAGGTGCCGTCCCGGCGGGGACGGCGAACCGATGCTGGTCGCCGAGGAGGCGGGCGCCGCGCCGCCGTTCGAGTTCGCCGACCTCGCCCCGGGCGGGGCGGCGACCGCGGGTGAGTTGTTCGCCCGGCTGGTGGAACAACCCTTCGACCTGGACCGCGAGACGCCCCTGCGGGTGACGCTGGCGCGGCTGGGCGAGGACGACCACGCGTTGCTGCTGGTCGTCCACCACATCGCGTCGGACGCGTGGTCGTGCCGGCTGCTGCTGGAGGAGCTCTTCCGCGGTTACGGCGCCGCCGTCGCGGGCACGGCGACCGCGCCGGACCCGCTGCCGATCCAGTACGCCGACTACGCGGCCTGGCAGCGCGGGCGCCTCGGGAGCGAGGAGGCGCGGGCGGGGCTGGCCTACTGGCGCGAGCGGCTGTCCGGCATGCCCCCGGTCCTGGAGCTGCCGCTGGAGCACCCGCGGCCGCCGGTGCGGTCCGACCGGGGCGCCGAGCTGCACATCGACCTCGGCGGGGGCACCCGGCGCCGCCTGCACGCGGCCGCGCGGGACGCCGCGGTGACGCCGTTCGCCCTGCTGCTGACCGCGTTCGGCCATGTGCTGCACCGGCACTGCGCCACCGGCGACGTGGTGGTCGCGACCCCGGTGTCGGGACGCGAGCGGGTGGAGACCGAGAAGCTGATCGGGTGCTTCGTCAACACCGTCGTGCTGCGGCTCGGCTTCGGCGGGCCGGAGAGCAGGCGTGAGCTGGTGCGGCGGGTGTGGCGGCACACCCTGGACGACCTCGACCACCAGGACGTGCCCTTCGAGCGGCTGGTCGCCGAGCTCGGCCCGGACCGCGACCTCAGCGCCGGCAGCCTCGCCCAGGTGATGATCAACCACTACCCGGCCACGGAGGTGACCGCACCCGTGCCGGGGCTGGAGGTCGAACCCTTCGACGTGGTGCGGGCGCGCGCCAAGTTCGACCTGACCTGCACGGTCGTCGACCTCCGGCACACGCTGCGGGTGACGGTCAACCACGCCACGGACCTGCTCGACGGCGACCAGGCGGCCAGGATCGGTGAGCACTTCGCCGCGGTGCTGGACGCCCTGCTCACCGATCTGGACGCCCCGGCGGCGACCCTGCCCCCCGTCCCGCCGGGGGATCCCGCGCCCGCCCCGGCGCCCGCGGCGCGCGGCGACGTGCCGGTGATCGCGCGCTTCCGGGCGCAGGCGCTGGCGCATCCCGGCCGGGTCGCCGTCCGGTGCCGCGAGGAGACCGTCACGTACCGGGAGCTCGACGAGCGGTCCGGCCGGGTGGCCGGGTACCTGCGCGAGCAGGCCGGATCGGGCCGGGTCGCGTTGCTGTTCGAGCGCTCCGCCGACTACGTGGTCGCGATCCTCGCCGCGCTGAAGGCGGGCGTGGCCTACGTGCCGCTCGACCCGGCGATGCCCGCCGGGCACCTCACGGCGGTGCTCGGCGCCTCGGAGACAGGGGTGCTGCTCACCCACGCCGAGGTGGAGGGGGTGACGCCGCCCGATGGCGTGACCGTGGTGTCCCTGGAGGAGCTGACGGGGCACGCCCACGCGGAGCACCTTGATCACCCCGAGCACCCCGATCACCCCGATCACCCTGATCACGCCGATCACGCCGGGGACGCCGGAGACGCCAGGGACCGCGAGCACCGCGAGCACCCCGAGGACGCCGAGCACCCCGGGGACGCCGAGCACCCCGGGGACGCCGGGGACGCCGGGGACGCCGGGGACGCCGGGGACGAGATGTACGTGCTGTTCACCTCGGGGTCGACGGGGCGGCCGAAGGGGGTGGTGGTCGAGCACCGGCACTTCTCCGCCTACCTGGCTTCTCTCCTTTCGCGGATGCGGATCCCGGAGGGGCTGGACTTCGCGCTCGTGTCGACCTTCGCCGCCGACCTCGGGCTGACCAACCTGTTCGGGGCGCTGGCGACCGGTGGCACGCTGCACGTGCTGCCGTACGAGTGGGCGGCCGACCCGGGGCGGTTCGCCGCGTACTTCCGGCGGCATCGGATCGACTTCGTGAAGATGGTGCCGAGCCATCTGCGGGCCGTCGCCGAGGCCGGCCTGCTGGCGGACGCCGTGCCGGGGCGGTTCCTCGTGCTGGCCGGGGAGTCCTGCCCGCCGGACCTTGTCGAGGCCGTCCGGGCGGCCCGTCCCGGGGTCTCGGTGTGGAACCACTACGGGCCGACCGAGACGACGGTCTCGGTGCTGGCGTACGAGATCCCGGCGGACCCGCGGCCCGGCGTGGCCGTGCCGCTGGGGTTCCCCTTGGACCACGTGCGCGTGCACGTCGTGGACGATGACCTGCGGCCCGTCCCCCGGGGCGCGGCCGGTGAGCTGCTGATCAGCGGGGGCAGCGTGGCGCGGGGGTACCTCGCGGCGGAGGGCGCCGAGCGGTTCGTCCGCGATCCCTTCTCCCTCGAAGCGCGTGCCTACCGTTCCGGGGACCGGGCCCGCCTGCGCGCGGACGGCTCGGTGGAGTTCCTCGGGCGGCTGGACCGGCAGGCGAAGATCCGTGGGCACCGGGTCGAGCCTTCCCACGTGGAGGCGGTGCTGCGGCGCCACCCGGGTGTCGCGGACGTCGCGGTCGCCGTCCGGGCGGACCGCGGCGGCCACGCGTCGCTGGCGGCCTACTACGTGCCGGCCCCCGGGGGCGAGGTGCGGGACCTGGTGGAGTTCGCCCGCTCGGCGCTGCCGCCCTACATGGTGCCGTCCGCCTACGCCGAGCTGGACCGGCTGCCGCTGAGCCCGAACGGGAAGGTCGACTGGAACGCGCTGCCGGAGCCCGGCCCGGCGCGGCGGCACACGCCCGCCGCCGCGCCGCGCGACGCCAGGGACGCGCGGATCGCCCAGGCCTTCGGGGAGGTGCTGGGACTCGACGAGGTCGGCGTCGACGACGACTTCTTCGAGTCGGGCGGGGACTCCTTCGCCGCCATGCGGCTGGCCCGCCGGATCGGCGAGGGCGTGCGGGTCATCTCGATCTTCCAGCACCCCACCGTGCGGCGGCTCGCCGACTTCCTCGGGCAGGACGGCACCGGGGGTTACCTGTGGCGGCTGCCCTCCGCCGGGCCCGCGGCGGCCCGGGCCACGGCCACGGTGGTCGCGGTGCCGTTCGGCGGGGGGACCGCGGCGGCGTACGCCGAGCTGGCCAGGGCGCTGCCGCCGGAGTTCCCCCTGTACGCCGTCGACCTCCCCGGCCACGACCCAGCGCGGCCCGAGCAGCCGCTGGAGCCGTTCGCCACGACCGCGGCGCGGGCCGTGCGGGAGATCCGCGAGACCGTCGACGGGCCCGTTGTCGTGTACGGCCACTGCGTCGGCGCCGCGCTGGCGTACGACGTCGCCCGGCGGCTGGAGGACGAGGGCGGCGAGGTCGCCGGCGTCGTGCTCGGCGGGGCGTTCCCGGCCCCCCGCCTGCCCGGGCGGCTGTTCGACCTGTGGGCGAGGCTGTTCCCCAGCGACCGCTGGCGATCCGACCGGCTGTACCGCGACATGCTGCGCGGGATCGGCGGGCTCACCGGTGAGCTGGACCCGCGGGAGCAGGCGCTGACCCTGCGCGCGGTGCGGCACGACGCCCGCGAGTCCGAGGAGCTGTACACCCGGCTGTGCGCCGCTCCCGGGCACCGCACGCTGCGGGCGCTGAGCGTGGTCGGGGAACGCGACCGCATCACCGAGTTCCACCAGGAGCGCCACCGCGAGTGGGACCTGCTGTGCGCGACCACCGACCTCGCCGTCATCCCCGACGCCGGCCACTACTTCATCAAGCACCAGCCCGAAGCGCTCGCCGGCGCCATCACCGGCTGGACGAACCGCCTCCTCGGCACGCCTGAGCCCACCACCGCCCCCGGCGCGCCAGGCGCCCCCGCCCCCGGCGCGCCAGACGCCCCTGCCCCTGTCGCGGTCAGCCCGCCTCCGGCCCCGGCCGCCACGCCTGCCCGGCGCCCCCCTGTCCCGCCCGGAGCCCCGCCGGACGCCCCGGCCGTGCCGGACCGGCCGGACCCCGGGGCGCGCGGGGCCGGGGCGAGGTTGCGGGGATTCGCGCTCGTCACGTTCGGCCAGTTGCTGTCCATGACCGGCAGCAGGGCGCTGGCGTTCGCGCTCGGCGTGTGGGTCTACCTGCGGACGGGCAGCGCCACCCAGTTCTCCGTGATCCTGGTCGTCGCGCTGCTGCCGGGGCTGCTCGCGCTGCCGTTCGCGGGGGCGGCGGCCGACCGGTGGAACCGGCGGCTGCTGCTGGTCGCCGCCGAGGCGATCAACGCCGTGGGCACCGGGTTCTGCCTGGTGATGTTCGCCGCCGGGTCGTTGCAGGTGTGGCACGTCTACGTCGCCGCGGCCCTCGGCTCGGTCGCCACGTCCTTCCAGCAGCCGGCGTACCTGGCGGCCGCCGCGCAGCTCATCCCCAAGCAGTACCTGGCCAGGAGCAACGGCGTCCTCCAGGTGGTCATGGCACTGAGCCAGGCCGCGGGGCCACTGCTCGGCGGGGTGCTGATCGCGTTCGCGGGGCTCACGGGCGCCATGCTGACCGACCTGGCGACGACGCTCGTGGCGACGGCCACCCTGCTCGCGGTGCGCTTCCCCGACCTGCTGTTCCGCAGGCGCGAGGAGTCGATCGCGAAGGAGATCGGCGGCGGCCTGCGGTACATCGCCCGGCGTCCCGGCATGGTCGCCATGGTGGCGTTCTTCCTCGGTTACAACCTGCTGCTGGGCTTCGCGCTGGCCCTGTTCCCGCCGATGGTGCTGTCGTTCGCCGGTACGGGCACGCTGAGCCTCGCCACCATGGCCGGCGCGCTCGGCGGGGTGGCGGGCGGGACGGTGATGGCGCTGTGGGGCGGCTTCGAGCGGCGCGCCACCGGCATGGTCGGGTTCGCCGCGCTCACCGGCCTCGGAATGGTCGTGGCCGGGCTGCGGCCGGAGCCGCCGTTCCCCGTGATCGGCCTCGCCCTGGTCATGTCCTCCATCGCGCTGATCAACGGCCACTGGCAGACCATGATCCAGCTCAAGGTCGGCATGGAACTCCAGGGCCGGATCCTGGCCACCAACCGCATGACCGCCAACCTCACCGAGCCCCTCGGCTACCTCGCGGCGGGCTGGCTGGCCGACGCGCTGTTCGAACCCGCCATGGCCGGCGGCGGCCCCCTCGGTGACACGGCCGGCGGCCTGCTCGGCACGGGCCCGGGACGCGGCATGGCCCTCATGATCGTCCTGCTGGGCGCCGCGCAGGTCGTCCTGGCCCTCACCGGGCTGCGGTGGCGCACGCTGCGCCGCATGGAGGACGTCCTTCCGGACGCGATCCCCGGCGCCGTCGTCACCTGGGACAGGGACGCGCTGCAACAGGCCTCGGACGCCCGGCTGGAGGGGCCGCCGCCGGGCTGGGACGCCCGGCGGGAGGCGGCGAAGGAGTGACGGAGGACCGCGCGTCGGGCGGATCACGCGGACGTACAGTACTTCCCATGGGCATGGACATCGCCGGCGTTCAGGGGTTGTGGGATCCGATGCCGGGCTGGCTGGACACCGCCAGCTACGGCCTGCCGCCCCGGCCGGCCTTCGAGGACCTGCAGCGGGCGCTCGCCGACTGGCGGGTGGGGCGGACGAGCTGGCGCCCCTGGAACGACGCCACCACCCGGGCCCGCGCCGCCTTCGCCACCATGATGGGCGTGCCCGGCGAGGACGTCATGGTCGGCGCCACCGTCTCGCAGATGCTCGCCCCCGTCGCCTCCAGCCTGCCTCCCGGGTCCCGCGTCGTCCTGCCGGAGGAGGAGTTCACCTCCAACCTGTTCCCCTGGGCGGTGTCCGCCGACGTGCGCACCGTCCCGCTGGACCACCTGGCCGAGGCCGTGGACGCCGGCACGCGGGTCGTGGCGTTCAGCCTGGTGCAGTCCGCCGACGGCCGCCTGGCCCCGGTGGACGACATCCTGTCCGCCGCCCGCGCCCATGACGCGCTGGTGGCGGTGGACGCCAGCCAGGCCTGCGGCTGGCTCCCCGTCGACGCCTCCCGCTTCGACGTGCTGGTCTGCGGCGCCTACAAGTGGCTGATGGCCCCGCGCGGCGCCGCGTACGGCTACCTGTCGCCCCGGGCACGCGCCGGGATGCGCCCCACCGCCGCCAACTGGTACGCCGGATCCGACCCCGGCGGCTCCTTCTACGGCCCGCCCCTGCGCCTGGCGCAGGACGCCCGCGCGTTCGACCTCTCCCCCGCGTGGTTCTGCCAGGTAGGCGCCGCCCCCGCCCTCGAACTGCTCAACGAGATAGGCATAGAGGCCGTCCACGCGCACGACACCGCCCTCGCCGCCCGCTTCCTCACCGCCCTCGACCGCGAGCCCACCGGCAGCGCCATCGTCACCGTCGACTTCCCGGACGCCGAACGCCGCCTGGAGGCCGCGGGCATCCGCAGCTCCGTCCGCGCGGGCAAGGTCCGCGCGTCGTTCCACCTCTACACGACCCCCGACGACGTCGACCAGGCCGTGAAGGCCCTCACCGCCTGACCGTGACGGGCGCGGGCGGCCCGGGGTGTAACGTCCGCAGTGGCGAGCACACCAGGAGGTGGGCGATGAGCTGTCCCGATATCCGGGCGTCACGGTGCCCGAAGTGGCGGGACGGGCGCCGGCGCACCGGACGGCGCGAGGAGTTCTCGTACGCCGGCGGCCGGTGAGGGTCGCGCTGCTGGGGCCGGTGGCCTGGCGCACGCCTCCGCTTCACTACGGGCCGTGGGAGCAGGTGACGAGCCTGCTCGCCGAGGGGCTGACGGCTCGCGGGGTCGACGTGACGCTGTTCGCCACCCTGGACTCCGTCACCTCGGGGACGCTGGACGGGGTGTGCCCCCGGGGGTACGCGGACGATCCGTCCCTGGACGGGCGGGTGTGGGAGGCGATGCACGTCGCGCACGCGTTCAGCCGCTCGGGGGAGTTCGACATCGTGCACAGCCACCTCGACTGGCTGCCTCTGGCGTTCGCCGCGCACTGCCGGGCGCCGTTGCTCACCACGGTTCACGGATTCTCCGGGGCGGGCATCCTGCCCGCGTACGCCCGTGCCCGGTCCGCCTACGTCTCGATCTCGGACTCGGACCGCAGCCCGGAGCTGGACTACGTGGCCACCGTCCATCACGGGATCGATCTCAGCGCGTTTCCCTTCTCCCCGTCGGGGGGCTCGCGGCTGATCAGCTTCGGCCGTGTTCATCCCGACAAGGGAACGCACACGGCGATCGAGATCGCCCGGCGGGCCGGGATGCCGCTCACCATCTGCGGGATCGTCCAGGACGAGCGGTACTTCGAGCAGCAGGTCGCCCCGCTGGTCGACGGGGAGCAGGTCAGGTACCTCGGGTCGGTCGGCCCGGATCGGCGAGCCGAGATCCTCGGCGGCGGCGCCGCGCTGCTGCATCCCATCGCGTTCGACGAACCGTTCGGCCTGTCGGTGGTCGAGGCGATGGCCTGCGGCACGCCCGTCGTCGCGTACCGGCGCGGATCCATGGCCGAAGTCGTCGACGAGGGTGTCACGGGTTTCCTGGTGGACTCGCTCGACGAGGCCGTCGCCGCGGTGGCGCGCGTCGCGACGATCGATCGCGCGGGCTGCCGCGCGCAGGCCGGGCGCCGATTCAGCGTAGATCAAATGGTCGACGGCTACCTGCGCGTGTATGCCGGGATATATGAACGTAATTAGCGCCTGGTAGTGTCGGTCATGCGCGGACCTCGCCATCGGCTGAAGGTCGCGACGGCCGGGCCCCCGCACGAGGGCGGGCCCCCGGCGACAGGCCCGGGATCTCATCGCACAGGCAGACGGACAGCAAGTCCTCACCGCGCGAGCCCGTATTGCACACATTCTGGTGCGGGCGCTCACTGGAAGGCATGACAGTTGGCCTGCACATACGGCTTTCTCAGCACCCATCCGCCCACCCGGTGCGGACTAGCGACCTTCAACTCCGCCCTGGCCGCCCACCTCACCTACGGTGGCGTGTCCGGCGGAATCGTCCGTGTCACCACGGACGGCGACGACGAACGCCCCGCGGCCGGCGTCGTGCACACCTGGTCCTCCGGTGACCTCGGTGGCTGGCGGGCCGCGGCCGCCGCCCTGGAGCGCTTCGACGTGGCCATCGTGCAGCACGAGTACGGCATCTACCCGGGCCAGGACGGCCAGGACGTCCTGCCGCTGCTGCGGTCCCTCGCCGTACCCGCCGTCGTGGTCATGCACACCGTCCTGACCATGCCCACCTCCCGGCAGAAAGCCCTGCTCGAGGAGATCGGCGCCGCCGCCGACGCGATCGTGGTCATGACCGGCACCGCCCGTGACCGGCTGTTGAACGGCTATCTGGTCGACCCCCGCAAGGTGTTCCTCATCCCCCACGGGACCGCCGACCACACGCGGACCCCCGCCCGGCATCACTTCCGCCCGCACCTGCTCACCTGGGGGCTGCTCGGCCCCGGCAAGGGCGTCGAGTGGGCGTTGCGCGCGCTCGCGCTGCTCGGAGACATAAGGCCGACCTACACCATCGCCGGGAAGACCCACCCCAAGGTGCTGGAGTTCCATGGGGAGGCCTACCGTGACAGCCTGCACGACCTCGCCGCCCGGCTCGGGGTGTCCGCCGCCGTGCGGCACGACCCCGTGTACCGGGAACAGGCGTCGCTGAGCCGGTTGATCCGCTCGGCGGACGTCGTCCTGCTGCCCTACGACTCGGCGGAGCAGGTCACGTCCGGTGTCCTCATCGAGGCCGTGGCCGCGGGCGTGCCCGTCGTCGCCACCTCGTTCCCGCACGCCGTGGAACTGCTCTCCGACGGCCCGGGACTGCTGGTCCCGCACGGCGACCCCGCCGCGCTCGCCGGTGCCGTACGCCGCATCCTCACCGAACCCGGCCTGGCACGCGACCTCGCCGGCCGCACCCACGGCCTCGTCCCGACGCTGCTGTGGCCCGCGGTCGCGGCCCGCTACGCCGGAATCGCCCGGTCGCTCCTCGCCGCCGAACCGGCCGCGGTGGCCCCCGCCATGCAATGAGCTTCCCCGCGCCCGACTACCGGCACCTGGCCCGGTTGAGCGACGACACCGGCCTGTTCGAGCACGCGCGGCACGCCGTCGTCCGACGGCACCACGGTTACTGCACCGACGACGTGGCCCGCGGGCTCGTCGTCGCCAGCCGGGAACAACGCCCGTCGCGCCGGCTGACCCGGCTGGCGGAGTGTTACCTGGCCTTTCTCACCCACGCCCAGGATGGCTCCGGCGCGTTCCGCAACAGGCTCACCTTCGACCGGCGCTGGCGCGACGAGCCGGGCGTCGGCGACTGGTGGGGCCGGGCGATGTGGGGCCTCGGCACCGCGGCGGCCCGCAACCACTCTCCGTGGATCCGGGAGGAGGCGCGGCTCGCCTTCGCCCTCGGCGCCGTGCGGCGCTCCCCGCATCCGCGGGCCATGGTCTTCGCCGGGCTCGGCGCGGCGGAGATCCTGCGGACCGCCCCGGACGACGACGTGGCCGCCGCGCTGCTGAAGGACGCCGCGGGCGCGATCGGCGCTCCCTCGGAGGACCCCTCCTGGCCGTGGCCGCAGCCGTCCCTGACCTACGCCAACGCCGCCCTCGCCGAGGTGGTCATCGCCGCGGGAGACCTGAGCGGCGACCGGCAGCAGCTCGACACCGGCCTGCACATGCTCACCTGGTTGTGCGCCGTCCAGACGGAGAACGACCGGCTCCGCGTCGTGCCCGCCACCGGCCGTCGGCCGGGCACCCCACCGGACCGCTACGACCAGCAGCCGATCGAGGTGGCCGCGCTCGCCGACGCCTGCGCCGTCGCCGCGCTCGCGACCGGCGAGCCCTCGTGGCAGAAGGGGGTACGGCGGGCGGCGGCGTGGTTCCAGGGCCGCAACGACGCCGGCGTCCCGATGTGGGACCCCGCCACCGGCGGCGGCTACGACGGCCTGACCGAGCACGGCCCCAACCTCAACCAGGGCGCGGAGTCGACCCTCGCGCTGATCTCCACCATGCAGCACGCCGGACGGCTCTCATGACCGGCGGCGACCTGGCCACCCGGCTCGGACCGACGCTCTCCCCCGACCCGCGAAGAGTGATCGTCAAGCTGTTCGTGCCCGGGGAGGACGCCGCGCTCACCCGTAGCCGGGCCGCCACGCTCATCGACCGGATCACGCGCCTCGACGACGACGCGGCGACCCTCCTGCTCCAGGAGACCCTGCGGCGATTCGGCGGGCGGCACGACGACCTGGAGGCGACGTTCGCCCACCATCACGACCTGGTCCGCCATCGCATCCCGCGTGACGCGGGCCTGTCCCCGCCGCGACGCCTCCTGGTGGGCGCCTACTTCAGCCACGAGTACGCCGTCGAGGGCGCGGCCGTGTGCAACCCCTCGATGGTCCCCCACCCCGACCAGTCCGGGCTGGCCCCCGGGCAGCTCCGCGTGGCGATCAGCCTGCGGCAGATCGGCGAGGGACACCTGTCCTCCATCGGCTTCGCCACGGCGCTGCTCGGCCCCGGTTCCGGCCTGACGGTCACAGGCCGCTCCGGCGCCCTGTCGGTCGGACGCCGCCACGGGACCCGTCACCGGCGCGACCTGCTCGCCGCCGGGCTCTCCGACGAGTCCTGGGACAACGAGGTCTCGGCCGCCATCCTGGGATCCCTGCCGGAACGCTTCGACGACGACGACTTCGAACAGTCGATCGCCCGGCTGCCCACCGACCTGCTCACCCGTGCCACCACGCAGCGAACCCTGGAGGAGATGCGCCGCGAGACGCACTCCGAATACGCCGTGACCTTCCCCGCCGGACTCCCCCTGCACCGCCGGGTGCTCTGGCCGGCGACCGCCGCCGAGAGCAACGGCATGGAGGACGCCCGTTTCGTCCGCGTCGTCGACGAGGAAGGCACCCCGTCATACCGCGCCACCTACACCGCCTACGACGGCCGCCACATCCGCTCCCACCAGATCGCCACCGACGACCTGCGCCACTTCGAGATGACCCCCCTGCGCGGCCCCGCCTCCGCCAACAAAGGCATGGCCCTGTTCCCCCGCCCCGTAGGGGGACACCACCTGGCCCTGTGCCGCTCCGACGGCGAGACCATCGGCCTCACCACCCTGGACCGCCACAACACCTGGCAGTCACCCGTGCCTCTGCACGCCCCCCACCGCGGCTGGGAACTGATCCAGGTGGGCAACTGCGGCTCCCCCATCGAGACCGACCACGGATGGCTCGTCCTGACCCACGGTGTGGGCCCCATGCGCGACTACGCCATGGGCGCCCTCCTCCTGGACATCCACCACCCCCACCGGGTCATCGCCGAACTCCCCGGCACCCTCCTCACCTCCAACGAAACCGAACGCGAAGGCTACGTCCCCAACGTCGTCTACTCCTGCGGCGGCCTCCTCCACGCCGCCGCGATCTGGATCCCCTACGGCGCCAGCGACGCCCGCATCGGCTTCGCCCGCATCCCTCTCACCACCCTCGTCGAGGCGATGATTCCGGCATAAGCCCCTGCGTGCCCACGGCGCACGTCGGCCCGCCCTCATCGGACAGCGCGGCGAGAAGGTCGTGCATGGAATCGGCGTCGAGGTGGTCGGCGAGAATGCGAAGAAACTCCGTCTCTCCCAACTCCTGCCGCTGTCTGTTCAACCAGTACAGGTTGCGGGAGACCTGCGGTGACCCCAGTTGTACAAGGATGCCGAGGCTGCGAAGGTTGTAGACGACTCCCTCGGCGGCCCGGCCGATCTGGGTGTACAGCACCCCGATCTGACTGATCGATGCGGCCATGTCGGCGCGGTTGCCGAGTTCCTCTCTGATGGTCAGGGCCTTGCGGTACCACTCCAGCGCCCGGTCATACTCCCCCCGCTGCTGGGCGATCACGCCGAGCTGGTGGTAGCCGTTGGCCATACCGACGCGGTTACCGAGCTCCTCGCTGATGGTCAGCGACTTGCGGCACCATTTCAGCGCCTGGTCGTACTCCCCTCGCTCCCCGGAGATCCTGCCGAGCTGGTAGTAGCTGATGGCCATGCCGGTGCGGTTGCCGAGTTCCTCTTCAATGGTCAGGGAGTTGCGGTACCACTCCAGCGCCTGGTCATACTCCCCCCGCTGCTGGGCGATCACGCCGAGCTGGTGGTAGCCGTTGGCCATGCCGGCGCGGTTGCCGAGCTCCTCGCTGATGGTCAGGGCCTTGCGGTACCACTCCAGCGCCTGGTCGTACTCCCCCCGCTCCTGAGCGATCACGCCGAGCTGGTGGTAGCTTCTGGCCATGCCGGCGCGGTTGCCGAGTTCCTCTTTGATGGTCAGGGACTTGCGGCACCACTCCAGCGCCTGGTCATACTCCCCCCGCAGCTGAGCGATCATGCCGAGCTGGTGGAAACCGACGGCTTGTTCCCGGCTGTTGTCGGGGAACCACGACAAGGTCTCCATGCACAGCTGCTGCTCCCAGCTCCACGCGCCCCAGGTGTGCAACCGCTCACGCACCCAGTCGGTCGCGTTGGCTGCGGCGCTCAGGTCGCCTGAGCGGTGGTGGTGGTAGCGGGCCTCCACCATGTCCTCCAGGGCCTGTCGCTGGTCTTGCCGCCGGACCTGGACCCGCCGGCGCCAGTACCGCGCCGCCGCCGCATGCGCCTTCCGCACCTCATCGCCCGGGGTCAGCTGCGGACGGGCCAGCGCCTCCGCCGTCCACCGATGCACCACAAACGTCCCCTGGTTCTGGTCGTCCACCTCCGGGACCAGCAACCCCAGACCCGCCAGCACCCCCACCGCCGCATCCACCCCCACCGGCTCCGTCGACGGAGCCACCCGGTCCGCCTCTACATCCCGCCACACCTGCGCCACCGCCAGCCCGGCCCGGTCCACCGGACGCCGATACACCGACACCCCCACCAGCACCCGCCGCGCCAACCCATCCACCAACCCCACCAACTCACCCACCAGCGCATCATCCACCGCCAGCGTCACCGCCTTAGCCAACGCACCGTCCAACCCCCGCCCCGCACCCAGCCACCCCGCAGGATCAGCAACCCCCCGATCGCGCACCAAACGCTCCAACCGCTCACCCACATCAGCGAAACGTGCACGCCCACCCCGCAACAACGCGTCCACATACTCCAACGCCCGTGGATGACCTCCCACCACCGTCCATGCCCGCTGCTGGTCCTCTGCTCCCAGGGCATCCAGACCCGGCAACCGCCACATCAGCTTCCGCGCCTCAGCCCACGACAACGGACCCAGATGGCGGACCACCAACCGCCGATGCGCATCCTGTGGCAACACGAAAGGAAACCGGCTGGTGATGAGCAACTTGTGCGTGCCACGCAGACGGATCCACGCGGTCAGGAACTCGGCGAGACCTGGGTCACGAATCGTCCATCGGGCCTGGTCGTTGTCGAGGTTGTCCTCGAAGTTGTCCAGCAGCAAGGTCACCGGTACCTGGGCGAACAGAGGACCCAGGGCTTGAAGACGTTCGGACCACTCCTCGCTCGGCCGGCGGACGTAGGTGGCGAGCCGCCGTACCTGCTCGTCCTCGAAGGCGGTCAGCAGAGTGCGGCCGATCTCGTCCAGCAGCTGGTCGGGGCTGGTCTGGCTGATCGCGGAGACCAGCACGCCGGTGTCGGGGCCGAGGCGGCGGAGTAGTTCGGCGGCCAGGCTGCTCTTGCCGACGCCGCCGATGCCGTGGAGCAGGACGCCGGGGCCGTCCGCGTGCAGGGCGGTCAGGGCGGTGCGGAGCTCGGTGCGGCGGCCGACGAACTCGCCCACCTTGCGGAGTGGGACGCCGTCGGCGAACTGGGGTTCCGGTGGGGCGGTGATCTGGTCGAAGCCGTCGGCAGGGGTGTAGAGCGGTAGGGACGGGCCGCGGAGGAACAGTGCGGGGGTGGCCCATTCCACCAGGGACGCCTCCAGGGTCGCCGGGGGGAGGCGGCGGCGAGCCTGCTCCAGGCGGCGGCGGGCGTCGCAGAAGGCGGGGAGCACCTCGGGGGTGTCGCGGACGGACAGCTCGTAGTAGAGGGATCTGGCCAGGGCGGTGGCGTACGGGTCGGTCACCGGGGCGGTCATCGCCAGGACGGCGGGTAGGCCGGCGGCGGTCAGGCCGCGGGCCAGGCCGGTCAGAGGCTCCTGCTCACCGGGGTCGTCCTCGGTGGAGGCAGGCTGGGTGAGGGCGGTGGAGCAGCCGGACAGGACCAGGAGGGGGACGCCTCTGTTCGCCGGGAGGGCCTCGTCGATGAAGCGGCGGGTGGTCACCTCGTCCACTCGGCCGTCGGCGTCCTCCAGGAGCAGCACGCCCGGTTTGGCGTGGCAGGAGATGTGCAGGACGTGGTAGCGCTCCTGGAGGAGGGCGTCGCGGATGGCGTCCAGGGTGCCCTGGTTGAGGATGCGGACGTAGGCGCCCGGGCGGTCGCGGCCTCCCTTGCGGGCGGACTGCACCGAGTCGAGGATCTTGGCGAGTTCCGCCTCCAGGTCGAGTACGGCGCCGCCGCCGGGGCCTTCGGGGGCGGCCATCGCGACCAAGATGCGTAGCGGGCCCCGGATGGGCATGAGCGGGGTGGCGGTGGTGGCGGGGACGCTGCGGAACATCTGTACCCGGGGCTGGAGTGCCAGCGGTTCCGGCTCGCCGGGGGCGATCAGGGTCTCCCAGGGGAGGTCGGCCAGTTCGTCGGCGAGTTCCAGGCCGAGGCGCAGGGCCGCGTTCTGGGCTCGGGCCGCTTTCAGCTCGGTGAGGAGCGCGTCTCCGGCGGGGCCGGACAGGTACGCGGTGCCGAGTTCGCGGCCGTACTCGGTGAGCAGGGCTCCCATGCCGCCGCCCTTGTCCGTCCCTCGGGTGACCAGTGTGCCGCGTGCGCGAGCGGACTCCAGGCGCCAGGTCAGGTCGGCCAGGCGGGGGCCGGGGGCCGGCGGGTGGCTCACTGTCTCGCCTGATCTGGTGCGGAGGGTGACCTGGCCGGGGGTGATCCGCAGGGTGCAGTGGTGGGGGTTGTCCGGGCGGACGTTGCTTCCCGGGCGTCCCTCCGGGCCGGGTTCCGGCTGGGGTGCCTGGTCGCGCAAGGCGCGTATCAGGTCGGCCAACCGGCGGTCGGCCTCCGGGCCGTCCGCCTGGGAGAGGTCGACGTGGAAGCGGTTGGCGGCGAACTCCGGGAGTTCGACGTCCTCGATCAGTACCGGGATGAACCGCCGCTGGTCCTCGATCGAGCGGCGCATCAGGCTCTGGTACGCCTCGCGGACCCAGCCGTCGGCCAGTGCGGCGCGGCTGAACACCAGGATGCCGTGCGCGGCGGCGCCGATCGCCCGCTCGATCGTGTCCACGATCAGCGCGCCCGGTGACTCCAGCACCTCTTTGTACGCGACGGTCAGCCCCGCCGCCCGTAATCGGTCGGCGAGCCAGCGGACCCAGGTGGTGTCCTGCGGGGCGTATGCGATGAACGCGTCGGTCACGGAGCGACCCGCAGTGCCTCGGCCAGGGCGTCGGCACGCTGGTCGAACACCTCGCCGGTGACGTCGCGCAGGTCGCTGTAGAAGCGGCTGCGGGCGAGCTCGGGGAGCGGGACGTCGTCGGCGAGCACCGGGATGAACAACTGGCCGTTCTCGATGGAGCGCTGCATCAGGACGTAGTACTCGTTGGTCACCCAGCCGCTCGCCATCGACGCCTCACTGAAGACCAGCAGGCCATGGGCCGCGTCCCGGATGGCCTGCTCCACCGCGTGGACGAGCGGTGTGCCCGGCCGCATCACCACCTCGTCTCGCACGACCCTGACACCGCGCCGCCCGAGGCGTTCCACCAGGTCCTTCACCAGGTTCTTGTCATCGTGCGAATAGGAGACGAACACGTCGTATGTCATAGCGCCTGTCTTGCCCGCTTGAGGGGAGAGGTGAGAAGTCGGGCCCGCCTTCCACCTGGCACGCCGGCGCGACAGCCGGTCGCGCACCGGAAGCCATACGAAGCAGGCACCCGCGATGCCGGCCGGGGTGCCGATGAGCAGAGACGAACTCGTCGTATGTCATGGCGCCTGTCTTGCCCGCTTCTGGAAGAGGAGGTGGGGACGGCTGGCCCGCGATCCGCCTGGCACTCCGGCGCGACAGCTGGTCGCGCACGAGGACCCATGCGAAGTAGGCGCCCACGAGGCCGGCGAGGAGGTGGGGACGGCGGGCCCGCGGTCCGCCTGGCGCTCCGGCGCGACAGCTGGTCGCGTACGGGGACCCACGCGAAGGCGCCAGCGAGGCCGGCCAGGGTGCCGATGAGGGTAAGGGCGAACCCGGCCATGTCCATACCAAACAGGCTAATGTGCGTAGGCGTGTCGTGGCTCTATGTAGCCGATTGTGGTCGACTATTGGATCTGCGGCAAACCTCCGCCCGGTGATGAGCGTCCTAGCGGTCAAGGGGGTCGGGGACGACGGACGCGGGGCAGGCAGGGTGAGCGAACCGGCTGGGACCACCTACGAGGTGTTCGTCGTGCACGCCCAGGCCGACCTGGAGTGGGCGCGACGGCTTCAGGCCCGATTATCCGGGGACGGGGTGCGGGCGGCGCTGGAGAACTACCTGCCGGGCGACATCATCGTCCGCCGGATCGAAGACCTCATCAGTGCTTCGGCCAGTGTTGTCTTCGTCTACAGCCACAGCACCGAGGCCGATCCGATGAGTGCCGCCAAGTACGCGGCTCTGCTCTCGGGGCCCGAGGATCGGCGGTTCATCCCGGCGCTGCTGGAAGACGTGCCGGTCGGCGCGTTCGCCGCCTCCCGACGTCCGCTGGACTTCCGGGGGGAGGACCAGGAGAGGCCGTACCGGGAGCTGCTCGACGTGTTGCGAGGTCAGCGGCCCTCGAGTGTGCCGCTGGAGTCCTACAAGCACCACCGGCCGGAAGGGGCCCGGGAGGTTCTGCTGCGCATCGGACGGGACATGGTCGCGTTCGGGCCGGTCGGCGGCGAACCTGAGGCGACCCATGTGCCCGCGCCGTTGACGCATGCGTTGGAAGAACGGCTATGGCAGCTCGACCGCGCCCGTACGGGCCGGGCGCAGGAGTTGCTCACCAAGAACGACGGCCCGGCCGGGCGCCCGGCCGCTCTGCTGGACACGCGTTCGCGTGAGGTCGGCGCCGGGCTGGGTGAGACGTTCCTGTCGGGGGCGGCCGGGGAGGCGCTGGCCGGCGCGGTGGCCGAGGCGGCGGGGCGGAACAGTACGTTGCGGCTCGGCGTACAGGTCGACGACGAGCTGGCCGGTCTGCCGTGGGAGACGCTGACCTTGCCCGGAGCGGTCCGGACGCCGGCCGGAGCCTGGGGGGTCCAGACGCCTACCGGCACCGGGGAGGCCCGGCCGCCGAGCCGGCCTGGGGAGGTCGAGCCGCTGGCCCTGCACCCGTGCGTGGATCTGTTCCGTTGCCTGCCCACCGGCGGGCACACCCCGGCGATCGGCATCCTGGCGCCGTTGCGCATCCTCGCCGTGGCCGCCGCCCCGGACGGGCCGGAGGGTGGGCCGCTGCTGGATCTCGAGGCGGAACTGCGCCGCATCCTCGACGCGGTGGACGACGCCCGGCGCCACGCGGCCGCCCACGTGCGGATCCTCAACCAGGGCTCCCTGCCGGCCATCGTGGACGCGCTCAAGCAGGAGCGGTTCCATGTGCTGCACATCTCCTGCCACGCCGGGCCTGGGGTGCTGCATCTGGAGGACGAACAGGGCGGTGTCGACAAGGTCACCGCCGATCGGCTCGTCCGGGCTATCCCCCGTGACCGAGGCGTGCCACTGGTCGTGCTGTCGGGGTGCTCGACCGCTCTGGACACCCGGGAGTCCCCGTCCGACGACACGTCCGCCGAACAGGCAGAAACGGCGTTGAGCGGGCTGGCGCGCGGGCTCTCGGCCGCCGGGGTCCCCGCCGTGCTGGCCATGACCGCACCGGTGACCGACCGCTACGCCAGCCTCCTCACCGCCGCCCTCTACCGCGAACTGGCCATCCGCCCCGAACCAGACGTACTCACCGCGTTGTCGGAGGCACGCCGCACCCTGGAAGCCGCCCGCCGGACGGCGCCCGACGGCGACCGAGACACCGCCCTGGCCGAGTGGGCCACCCCCGCACTGTTCCTGCGCGGCCCGTCGATCCCCTTGTACGACGTCAGCCGTGGCGTGGACGCGGACGTCAGCCCCCCGTCCGCCGTACCCCTCGACCCAGGCGTCGTCGTGCGGGCCGTCGGCGACTTCGTCGGACGGCGCACCGAACTGCGCGCCCTGCGTGCCGCTCTACGGAACCACACCGGGGCGCTGCTGCACGGCATCGGCGGCGTCGGAAAGAGCAGCCTGGCCGCCGAGCTCATCGGCTGGCTCGGACCCGACGCCGGATTGGTCGTCTCCCTCGTCGGCCGCACCTCCCCCGACCAGATCCTCGGCGGCATCGCGGACAAGCTCCTCGCCACCACCGCCACCGTCGGCGCCTCTGGTGAACCTCTACGCGAACTCACCCAGTTCCTGCGCCGCCTGGACTATCCCTGGCAGGTACGACTCGATGCGCTGACGCTGGTACTCGGTACCGTCTCCACCGAGCTGAACCGAAGGATCGCCGCTCCCCCGCTCACCGTGCTGCTGGACAACTTCGAGGACAATCTCGCTCATGGCGACCATTTCGCTTTCCTCGACCAGGAACTGGCGGCGTTCCTTGCCGCGTGGATCCAGCGAGGACGAAACGTTCGGCTGCTCATCACCAGCCGATTTCCGTTCGCATTGCCGCAGGATGCGCATCGGCGGTTGGTGGTCCGTCATCTGGGTCCATTGTCGTGGGCTGAGGCACGGAAGTTGATGTGGCGGTTGCCGGGGCTGGATGTGCTGTCGTATGAGGAGCAGCGGCGGGCGTGGACGGTGGTGGGGGGTCATCCGCGGGCGTTGGAGTATGTGGATGCGTTGTTGCGGGGTGGGCGTGCGCGTTTTGTGGATGTGGGTGAGCGGTTGGAGCGTTTGGTGCGGGAGCGGGGGGTTGATGATCCTGCGGGGTGGCTGGGTGAGGGGCGGGGGTTGGATGGTGCGTTGGCGGAGGCGGAGGCGGTGACGCTGGCGGTGGATGATGCGTTGGTGGGTGAGTTGGTGGGGTTGGTGGATGGGTTGGCGCGGCGGGTGCTGGTGGGGGTGTCGGTGTATCGGCGTCCGGTGGACCGGGCGGGTCTGGCCTGGCCGGTCAGCACCCAAATAGATCCAGACCCCGAACGGGAGCAGCGGCTGGATCAGATGAGCGAGTTGCTGACCCGGGCGCGCCAGAAGGACCCGCAGGCTGGGGTGGAGGATCTGGAGTTGTCGCCGGGTGAGGTGTCGCAGGTGTGGCGGGATGTGGCGGCGGAGCGGGTGGCGCCGTTGGTGGAGCCGGTGGGGGTGGATGTGTCGGTGGGGGTGCTGGCGGGACTGGGGTTGCTGGTCCCGGGGATAGATGATCAGGGGACG
Organism: Sphaerisporangium aureirubrum; assembly: GCF_042658925.1. Taxonomy (NCBI): domain Bacteria; kingdom Bacillati; phylum Actinomycetota; class Actinomycetes; order Streptosporangiales; family Streptosporangiaceae; genus Sphaerisporangium; species Sphaerisporangium aureirubrum. The sequence goes on along the minus strand of NZ_JBHSRF010000005.1, from coordinate 184,599 downwards.
TTTGTGGTGCATCGGTGGACGGCGCAGGCGCTGGCCCGTCCGCCGCTGACCCCGGGCGATGAGGTGCGGGAGGCGCATGCGGCTGCAGCGCGGTACTGGCGCTGGCGGGTCCAGGTCCGGCCGCAGGGCCCGCGACAGGATCTGGAGGACATGGTGGAGGCCCGCTATCACCACCACCGCTCAGGCGACCTGGACGCCGCAGCCGGCGCTACCCACTGGGTATGCCAGCGGTTGCATACCTGGGGGGCGTGGAGCTGGGAGCAGCAGCTCTACGTGGAGACCTCCTCGTGGCTTCCCGACAACAGCCGCGAACAAGCCGCCTGTATCCACCAGCTCGGCTTGATCGCCCAGGAGCGGGGGGAGTACGACCAGGCGCTCGCGTGGTACCGCAAGTCCCTCACCATCAACGAGGAACTCGGCAACCGCGCCGGCATGGCCGCCAGCTACCACCAGCTCGGCAGAATCGCCGAGCTGCGGGGGGAGTACGACCAGGCGCTCGCGTGGTACCGCAAGTCCCTCACCATCAACGAGGAACTCGGCAACCGCGCCGGCATGGCCAGCAGCTACCACCAGCTCGGCAGAATCGCCGAGCTGCGGGGGGAGTACGACCAGGCGCTCGCGTGGTACCGCAACTCCCTGACCATCAAAGAGGAACTCGGCAACCGCGCCGGCATGGCCAGCAGCTACCACCAGCTCGGCATGATCGCCCAGGAGCGGGGGGAGTACGACCAGGCGCTGGAGTGGTACCGCAAGTCCCTGACCATCGAAGAGGAAATCGGCAACCGTGCTGGCATGGCCAGCAGCTACCACCAGCTCGGCATGATCGCCCAGGAGCGGGGGGAGTACGACCAGGCGCTGGAGTGGTACCGCAAATCCCTGACCATCAACGAGGAACTCGGTAACCGTGCCGGCATGGCCATATCGTTCAGTCAGATCGGGGTGCTGTACACCCAGATCGGCCGGGCCGCCGAGGCAGTCGTCTACAACCTTCGCAGCCTGAGCATCCGCGAACAATTGGGGTCACCGCAGGTGTCCACTGACCTGTACTGGCTGAACCAGCAGCGTCGAGTGTTGGGCGAGGGAGAGTTTCGGCGGCTGCTCGCGGAACAACTCGACAGCGGAACGGTCGACGCCGTCATCGCTCGGCTGGAGTCCGGTGATTGACGTCGGTCGAGGGTGGTTCCCGGAGGGTGTGAGGTCAGCGGTTGAGTAGTGGGCCGGAGCCTGTGGAGCCGCGGACTATCAGTTCGGGTTGGAAGATCAATTCGGTGTTTTTGGGTTTGGCGCCGTTTATTTCTTCTAGGAGGGTTTGGACGGCGGCGGTGGCCATGGGGCCGATGGGCTTGCGGATGGTGGTCAGTGGGGGGTCGGTGAAGGCGATCAGTGGGGAGTCGTCGAAGCCGACTACCGAGACGTCGCCGGGGACCGAGAGGCCTTGGGAGCGGGCGGCGCGGATCACGCCCAGCGCCATCAGGTCGCTGGCGCAGACTATGCCGGTGCAGCCGCGGGCGAGGAGGGCGGTGCCGGCGGCTTGGCCGCCTTCTACGGAGAACAACGAGTGCTGGATCAGGTCTTCGCAGTCGGCCACACCCAGGAGTGAGGACATCGCTTGGGTGAAGCCTTCGATTTTGCGGATCACGGGGACGAAGCGGCGCTGGCCTACGGCGAGGCCTATGCGCTGGTGGCCCAGGGTCACCAGGTGCTGGACGGCCAGTTTCGCGGCCATGCGGTCGTCCGGGGAGATGAACGGCGCCTCGATGTGGGTGCTGTAGCCGTCGACCAGGACGATGGGGAGGCCGCGGTCGGTGAGGCGGGTGTAGCGGTCCATCCGGGCGGTGGTGTCGGCGTGGAGGCCGGAGACGAAGACGATTCCGCTCACGTCGCGTTCCAGGAGGAGTTCGGTGAACTCGTCCTCGGGGGCGCCGCCGGGGCTCTGGGTGCACAGGACGGGGGTGTAACCGTGCTGGGTCAGCGACTTCTCCACCGCTTGGGCGAAGGCGGGGAAGATGGGGTTGTCCAGTTCGGGGGTGACCAGGCCGATCAGGCCGTTGCTGCGCTGGCGGAGGCGCTGGGGGCGTTCGTAGCCCATCAGGTCGAGAGCCGTCAGGACGAGTTGGCGGGTGTGGGCGGAGACGCCGGACTTGCCGTTGAGGACGCGGCTTACCGTGGCCTCGCTTACGCCTGCTTGGGCGGCGATATCGGACAGGCGGGCGTTTCCGTTCACGCTGAGTACTTTACGCACTTCTGGCCGTCCACCACGCGGCGGACTCCGGGGGGAGGAGCACGGTGCGGGCCTCCGGCGCCGTGGGGGCGGTGGCCAGGAGGAGGGTGCCGGGGAGGGGTACCTCGACGGGGTGGGCGGAGACGTTGACGGTGCAGACGACGTCGCCCCGGGTGAAGGCCAGGGTGCCGGGCGGGGAGTCGAGCCAGTGCAGGAGGCCGTCGCCCAGGGAGGGGTGGTCGCGGCGGATGCGCAGGGCCTCGCGGTACAGGGACAGCGTGGAGGCGGGGTCGGCGCGCTGGGACTCGACGGTCAGCGGGGCCCAGGTGGCGGGGAGGGGGAGCCACGTGTCGTCGATGCCGGGGGGGCTGAATCCGAAGGGGGGCTCGGTGTGGGCCCAGGGCAGGGGGACGCGGCAGCCGTCGCGACCGTCGCCGGGGGCGCGGAGGCGCTGGGGGTCCTGGCAGACCTCGTCGGGGAGGTCGAGGACTTCGGGGAGGCCGAGTTCCTCGCCCTGGTAGATGTACGCCGAGCCGGGGAGCGCGAGCATCAGCAGGGCGGCGGCGCGGGCGCGGCGCAGGCCGGCGGCGCCGTCGCCGTAGCGGGTGACGTGGCGTTTGACGTCGTGGTTGGACAGGACCCAGGTGGAGGGGGCGCCGACGGGGGCGACGGTGGCGAGGGACTCGTCGATGACGGCGCGCAGGGCGGCGGCGTCCCAGGGGGCCTTGAGGAAGTGGAAGTTGAACGCCTGGTGCAGCTCGTCGGGGCGGACGTAGCGGGCGAGGCGCTCCTGGGTGGGGGCCCAGGCCTCGGCGACGCCGATGCGCTCGCCGGGGTAGGAGTCCAGGAGGCGGCGCCAGGAGCGGTGGATCTCGTGCACGCCGTCCTGGTCGAAGTACGGCAGGACGGCGGTGCCGAGCATCTCGGCCTGGCTCGCGGCGCCGATGTCTGGCAGGCCGGGGGCCTTCACCATGCCGTGCGCGACGTCGACGCGGAAGCCGTCGACGCCGAGGTCCAGCCAGAAGCGCATGACGGCGGCGAACTCGTCGTGCACCTCGGGGTGGTCCCAGTTGAGGTCGGGCTGTTCGGGGGCGAACAGGTGGAGGTACCACTCGCCGTCGGGGAGGCGGGTCCAGGCGGGGCCGCCGAAGAGGGACTCCCAGTCGTTGGGGGGCCGCTCCCCCGCCGGGCCGCGGCCGGGGCGGAATATATAGCGGTGCCGCTCGGGGGCGCCGGGGCCGGCGGCGACGGCGGCGGTGAACCAGGCGTGGCGGTCGGAGGTGTGGTTGGGGACCACGTCGGTGATGACCTTGAGGCCGTGCCGGTGGGCGTCCTCGATGAGGGCCTTGGCGTCGGCCAGGGTGCCGAAGATCGGGTCGACGTCGCGGTAGTCGGCGACGTCGTACCCGAAGTCGGCCATCGGGGAGGTGTAGAACGGCGTCAGCCAGATGGCGTCCACGCCCAGCTCCGCCAGGTAGCCGAGCCTGCTGCGCACGCCGAGCAGGTCGCCGACGCCGTCGCCGTTGCCGTCGGCGAAGCTGCGGACGTAGACCTGGTAGATGACCGCGTCGCGCCACCAGCGGGTGGCGGCGGTCACCGGTCGGGCTGCGCGGGCGACGTCGGTCATTCAGGACCCCCGATTCTCCGAAATTTCAGGACCTAACTACTACGCCTTGGTGGCCCCGGCGGTCAGGCCGGTCACCAGGTGGCGCTGCACGAGAAGGAAGACCACCGCAGCGGGCGCGGCGATCAGCACCGAGGAGGCGGTGAGCAGGCCCCACTCGGCCTTGTGCTGGCCGACGAACTGGGCGAGCCCCACGGCCAGGGTGTACTTGTCGTCGCCGGTCATGAACGCGGTGGCGTACGCGACCTCGGCCCAGGCGGTGATGAAGGAGTAGAACGCCGCCACCGCGAGCCCCGGCTTGGACAGCGGCAGGATCAGCCGCCAGAACGTGCCGAAGTGGGTGAGCCCGTCGACCCGCCCGGCCTCGTCGATCTCCACCGGGACGGTGTCGAAGTACCCCTTCATCATCCACGCGCAGAACGGCACGGCCGAGGTGAGGTAGGCGATGACCAGGCCGGGGAACTGGTTGATCAGCCCGAGCCCGGCCAGCAGGTTGTAGATGGGCACGATCAGGATGGCCACCGGGAACATCTGGGTGATCAGCAGCATCCACATGACCGAACGGAAGCCGGGGAAGCGGAACCGGCTGACCGCGTAGCCGGTGCTCGCCGACATCATCACGCCGAGCACGGTGGTCAGCGCCGCGACCAGCAGGGAGTTGAACAGCCAGCGCGGGAAGGCGGTGTCGCCGAGCACCTGCGCATAGTTGGCCAGGGTGGGGCTGTCGAAGAGCTTGACCGTGGTGCTCTGCCAGGCGTCCCTCGGCTTGATCGAGGTGAGCACCAGCCAGGCGACCGGGAAGACGGCCGTCAGGCTCGCCGCGATCAGCGTGACGTGCAGGGCGATCGAGGCGGCGGGCGAGCGCGAGGAGCGCCCCCTGGTACGGATCGCGACGTTGCTCACCATGCCTCCCCTGCCCGGCGCAGCGCGCGGCGGTAGACGACGGCCATGACGATGAGCAGCGCCAGGATGAGCACTCCCCACGCGGCCGACCCCGAGTAGTTGCGGATGCCCTCGAACGCCTGCCGGTAGGCGTAGGTGACGAGGATCTCGCTGGACCCGCCGGGACCGCCCCGGGTGACCAGGAAGATGACGGGGAACTGGTTGAACGTCCAGATGGTGCCGAGCAGCACGACGGTGCTGGACACCGGGCGCAGGCCGGGCAGCGTGATGTGCCGGAACCGCTGCCACGGCGTGGCGCCGTCCACCTCGGCGGCCTCGTAGAGCTCGCGCGGGATGGCCTGCAGGCCGCCGAGCAGCGCCAGCATCATGAACGGCACGCCCAGCCAGACGTTGACCGCGATCACCGACAGCTTCGCCCAGAACGGGTCGTCCAGCCAGCTGATCCCGGCGAGGCCCACGGCGCGCAGCATGGCGTTGACCACGCCGTACTCGCCGTTGAGCAGGAAGCGCCAGATGAACGCCGAGACGAACGCCGGCACCGCCCAGGGCAGCACCAGCAGCAGCCGGTAGAAGGACCGCAGCCGCATCGGCCGGTTGAGCAGCAGCGCCAGCCCGAGGCCGAGGCCGTAGTGCAGGGCGACGCACGCGACGGTCCAGGTGACGGTCCAGCCGAGCCGGGACAGGAACTCGGCGGAGGTGACGATCGCTGTGTAGTTGGACAGGCCGACGAACTCATAGGTGGACGGGATGACGTTCATCCCGATGGTCCGCCCCAGGTTGGCCTCGGTCGCGTCGGTGAGCGACAGGTAGATCCCGCGGACCAGCGGGTACCCGACCAGGACCAGCGTGACGATCACCACGGGGGCGCACATCGCCCACGCGTACCAGTGCCGGGAGACGAACCGGCCCGCCCGGCCGCCGCGCATCGGGTCGCGGGCCCGGCCGCGGGCGGAGGCGCCCGCGGCCGTCCCGTCGACGACCTGTGCCGTCATCGGCTACAGGCTCCAGCCCTTGAGCAGGCCCTGGTAGGCCTTGGCGACGTCCTGGAGGACGGGCTCGGTGCCCTTCTGACCGGCGGCGAGCTTCTGGTAGCCCTCCAGGAGCGGCTGGAACAGCTGGCCGCCCTCGGGGATCCAGGGACGTTCGACGGCCGTGGCCATCGGGTCCTTCCACTTGGCGATCATGTCGTTGGCGGTGGCCTCCGGCATGGTGTAGGCGGACTGGCGGGTGGGAAGCAGGCCGAGCTTGCCGGCGATCTTGGCCTGGCTCTCGGCGGAGTCCATGAACTTGATGAAGAGGTAGGAGGCGTCGAGGTTCTGCGAGCCGGCGTAGACCGCGTAGTCGTGGCCGCCGGTGGGGGCGCCCGCCTTGACCGAGCCGGCCGGGACCGGGGCGATGCCGAAGTTGCCGGGGTCGTCCTTGAAGACCTTGCCGCCGAGGTTGTCGGTGTTGGACCACGGCCCGTTGAAGATCATGGCCGCCTTGCCCTCCTTGAAGGCGGTCTCGGCGTTGGTGTAGCTGTCCTGGATGGCGGGCTTGGCGGCGGCGCCGGACTTGATGAGGTCCTCCACCACCTTGACCCCGGCGACCGCCTGCGGGGACGCGACGGCGATCTTCTTGCCGGCGACGTCGAGCAGGTCGCCGCCCTCGCCGTAGATGAAGGGCAGCAGGAAGTAGGCGTCGACGTTGAGCGCGAGGCCCTCGGCGCCGGCCTTGGACTTGACGTCCAGGGCGACCTGCTTGAGCTCGGCGAACGTCTTCGGCGGGGCGTCGTGCCCGGCCTTCTTCAGCAGGGCCTTGTTGTAGAGGAGGCCGAGGGTGTCGGTGACCTGCGGCACGGCGTAGGTCTTGCCGTTGAACTTGCCGCTGCTCGCCGGGCTCGCCAGGAAGTCCTCCGGCTTGTCGACCGCCGGCGTGCCGTCGAGCGGAGCCAGGTAGCCGAGGGACGCGAACTCGGCGACCCACCCGACCTCGGCGCGCAGCACGTCGGGTGCGCCCGAGCCGCTCTGCGCGGCCGTCTTGAACTTGTTCTGCGCGTCGGCGAACGGCACGTTGACGTAGTTGACCTTGATCTTCGGGTACTGCTTCTGGAACTCGTCGATGAGCTCCTTGAAGACCGGCCCCTCGTTGGTGGCGTCCGAGGTGTCCCACCAGGTCACCTGGCCGGAGACCTCCGCGGCACCGGCGCTGGTGGCCGGAGCGGCCGATGGCTCGGTGTTCCCGCCGCCGCAGGCGGATACCGCCAGCGCCAGCGCCGCGGCCGCCGCCGCGGCCGAGATGGCTCGCCGCATGTGTGCACTCCTTGCTCAAAGCGTCATTGCCCAGAGGGTCGGCGCCGCCGCCCGCGTCCCCGGGAGTGGGCGGGCGGCACCGGGGTACGCGGAACGTAACAGTCATGTGAACGCTCGTGAAAGACCTTTCGGAAACTTTCTGCAAATTGTGACATGCTCGCCATTACCCCGGCCTTACCCATCCGGACCAGGACAGGTGCCGCCCCTCCCCTCCCCCCGGCCGCACAGACCCGGGCAGGCGCTTGTGACCTCAATGGTTGCAACCGTCCTGACGTCGGCAGACGTGTATCGGTCAAGTAACTGGTGGATGTGCGATTTCTCACTGCACGTATGGACACAACGCCCCGGACGCGATGTACTACCTCATCAATCACAATGACGGCTGGGATCCGGGCGATGCCGCCCGGGAGGAACGAGTGACGATGAGTACCGTCGTTCTCGACAACGTGACGAAGGTGTACCCAGGGGGCACTCTCGCGGTCGATCGATTGAGCTTGCGCGCGGAGGAAGGTGAGTTACTCGTCCTGCTCGGGCCGTCCGGGTGCGGAAAATCGACACTTCTACGGATGATCGCGGGACTTGAGGAAATCACCGCAGGTGATTTGTACCTTCACGGGGGACTTGCTAACGATCTCGCGCCACGTGACCGGGACGTCGCGATGGTATTTCAGAACGGCGCGCTCTACCCACACCGGACCGTCCGCGGAAATCTCGCCTTCCCGCTGGAGATCGCCAAAGCCGACCCCGCCATGGTCAGGGAGCGGGTGGTCGAGCTCTCCAGGGCGCTGCACATCGACGAGACCCTGGAAAGACGCCCCGGGACGCTGTCGGGCGGCCAGCGCCAGCGCGTGGCGATGGGCAGGGCGATCGTCCGCCAGCCGTCGCTGTTCCTGATGGACGAGCCGCTGTCCAACCTCGACGCCTCGATGCGCACCGAACTGCGGATGGAGATCTCCTCCCTGGTCCGCGCGCTCGGCGTCACCACCATCTACGTCACGCACGACCAGGTCGAGGCGCTGACCCTGGCCGACCGCATCGCCATCCTCAACCGTGGCGTGCTGCAGGACGTCGGCACCCCGGCGCAGATCTACAACGACCCCGCGACGGCGTTCGTCGCGTCGTTCCTCAGCTCCCAGCAGCTCAACCTGCTGTCCGCGACGGTCCGCACCCCGCAGAACCAGTACATACTGCTGGACTTCGGCCTCCACCAGATCACCATGCCGTGGACCGACCCCCGGGCGTACGCGGTGTCCCAGCACACCGGCAGCCAGATCATCGTCGGCATCCGCTCCGACGGCCTCACGCCGATCCCCGAGGGCGTGGACGGCCCGCACTTCGCAGGCCGGGTGCGCACGCTGGAGTACCACGGCCACGAGTGGCTCGCCTACCTGGAGGTCGGCATCCCCGCGGTGTCGGCCCCCGAGCCGATGCCGAAGCTGGCCAACGGGTACGTCAACGGCTACACCAACGGGAACGGCAACGGGCACGGCACGGCCGCCCGGATGCGCTCCATGGTGCGGCGCCTCATCGGCAACGGCGAGCCCGACCCCGCCGAGGACGCCCCGCCCATCACCGGCAGCGGGCACCACCGCCGGTCCGACCTGGTGGTGCGGCTCGGCGGCCGGCCGGTCTGGCGCGCGGGCGAGCACGGCCGCGTCGCGGTGGACCTGAGCCGCATCATGCTCTTCACCACGACGGGCGAGCGCATCGACCCGCCCCGCCGCTGACCTCAGGCGGCCGAGGCGTCGTCCGACCGGCCGGGGGCCGGGGCGGTCATGCCACCGTGCGGTCGGTCGCGGCCACCAGCAGCGCGACGATCTCGACCACGCGCAGCACCTTGTCCAGCTCCACCTGATGGAACGGCGGGCCCTCGGTGCGCGCCACCACCAGATGCAGCCCCGCCGGGCGCACCGGCATGCTCAGCAGGTGCAGCGACCCCTCACTGAAGGCGGAGGGACGCAGCGGCGTCAGGTCGGGCATGTCGTCCAGGCCGGGGGCCTGCCAGCTGCCGTGCACCACCTCGCCGGTGTCGGAGTCGACGGCCACCGCCCACTGCGCGCCCACCAGGTCGGGCACCGCGTCGACCAGTGTGACGAAGGCCCGGTCGGAGTCGGTCGCGACGTGGCCGATCAGGTCGTAGTCCGGGCTGCTCCCCGGCACCTCACGGGTCGGCCACGCGCCGTCCACCCGCACCCCCGGCACCACCCCGAGCCGGTCGCGCAGGTCCTCGGCGGAGAAGCCCCCCGGCCAGGACACGGTGAAGTCGTCCACCGCCCGCCCCGCCTCGCGTTCCAGCACCGTCACCTGGAGGATGTCCGCGCCGAGCACGCCGAAGGCCCGCGCCACCTGACCGAGCACCCCCGGACGGTCGGGCAGCGACACCCGCACCCGAAGCACCATCCACGTACCTCCATGTCCCCGGGCCGGGCTCGGCGCGCCGGACCACACGCCCCGCCCAGGCCGATCACCGGCTCACGCCACAGCGTGGCGGATAGAGATTTCGACCATGTTCCGAAGTTATGTCCGGAATAAGTCGTACTCAGTATTGATATGCGCCCGCGTCCGGGTTTTTCGCCCGAGGGATGGCCCGCCCCGCCGCGTCGTACGCCAGCCCCGCCCCGCCGAACCACGACGGGCCGAGCGGCACCCCGCGGCCGATCGCCGGCGACCCCGCGCGCAGCCGCAGGTCGCGCCGGCTGCGGAAGCGGGGGTCGGCCCGCACCGACCGGCGCCCCGGAGAGAAGTCGCTGAGCTTGCCGTCGTACACCCCGCCCGCGTCGTCGATGCCGGAACCGTCCTCGAAACCGATGGTCCCACCCACCCTCACCACGTTGTTGCGCAGGGTCAGGATCCGCCCTGAGCACCCGTCGGCGCAGGAGAACCCGATGGTCGTGCGCGCGGGGAGGTAGACGGAGTTGTGCACCGCCACCGTCCCGCGCACCGGCCCGACCGAGTGCCCCGAGCCGCGCGTGATGAGGAACGATCCACGCGGGCGCGTGGAGGTCACCACGTTGTGCGCGAACAGGTTGCCGGTGGCGGTCCCGCCCGGCGCGTGCCCGAGCTCGGCGAAGGTCTCGTTGTCCCTGGCGACGTTGTGCGCGACCACGTTGCGGTCCCCGCCGTACACCTCCACCGCGGCGCCGTCGGCGACGTAGTCGTGGCTGCGGGCGTAGCTGCCGGTGATCAGGTTGCCGACGACCCGGTTGTCGTCGCCGTTCAGCAGCACCCCGAACGCGCCCGAGTCGTTGTCCGGGGCGTCGTCGTCGACGCTCATCCGGTCGTTCCCGGCCACCTGGCTGTTGCGCAGCACGTTGCGCGCCCCGCCCGGGGTGATCCACACCCCCGTCACGTTGCGGTCCGCGTAGACGTCCCACAGGTCGTTGTGGCGCCCCTCCACCCGGAACCCGGCCCAGCCGCACCGGGAGGCCCGCAGCTCCGACACCCGGATGTAGGAGCCCGTCACCACGACGCAGTCGTCGTCCCCCGAGGTGATCCTCGGCCGCGCCCCCGAGCCGTACGCGCCGACGACGACCGGCCGCGCGGCGGTGCCCTTGCCTTTCAGCTCCAGCGTGCCCTTCCACCGGCCGCCCCGGCGCAGCAGCAGGGTGTCCCCCGGCCGCAGGGCCCGCTCGCCGGCCCGCGCGAGCGAGCGCCACGCCTTCTTCGGGGAGGTACCCGGCGCGTCGTCGTCACCCCGCGAGGCGTCCACGTAGTAGGTCCTGCTCGCGTAGGAGGCCCCGGCCGCGTGCTGCGACGCGCCCGCGCGAGCGAGGGCGCCTTCCTCGGGCAGGGGGCGTGCCGCCGGGTCGGCGAGCAGCACGGAGATCAAAGGTAACGACAAGCCCGCCCGCCAGAATTTCGGCGCCATAACCCCACACTCGGTAATCAGATGATCGCTGCCGCTCACGGTAGCGGCCCGGCCCCCGGTCCGCGAGGGGTGACGGCCACCGGTGTCCGGAAGATCGGCCACGGCGGACGTTAGGCGGCCCCGCCCGCGCCTCGCGGGAGTTTGCCAGCGCTTGGATAGCTCTTTCCCATCTCGTGGGATCTTGAGTGGGTGTGCGGGCAGTAGCCTTTGCCAATGTCACGCCGATGGGCGGCCTTGTGGCCCCGCACGATCAGGGGGCAGGTCACCTTCCTCACCCTCGTGCTGACCACGGTTTTCCTGACCCCCCTCGGCCTGGCCGCGGACACGGTGATCAGGAACGCCGTCGCCGAGTCGCTCTGGCGCGAGACCCGGGCCGCCGCCGCCCGCACCGTCGTGGACTACCACGAGGGCACCCTGCGCAACCCCATCGCCGTCCCCGCCGCGTCGCGGGTCGTGGTGCAGCTGGCCGGGCCCGGCGGCCACGTGCTGGCCTCCAGCGAGTCCGCCAGAGGGCTCCCCGTGCTCGGGCACCCCCCGGGCGGGAGGCAGGACCACGCCATCGACTTCTGGACCTGTCCGCGCGTGCACGAGGAGTGCTACCACGCCACCGCGCTCCTCACCGGCGCCGCGGCCGACGCGCCGGTGGTGTACGCGGCCTTCCCCACTCCCGGCCTGCTCAGCGGGCACCTGGTGGACGTCACGATCGGCATCCAGATCGCCCTGCTGGTCGGGCTGATCGGCTGGGTCGCCACCAAGGCCGCCGACCGGGCGCTCGGCACCATCGACCACATCCAGGCCGAGCTGGCCCACATCACGGTGAGCGACCTGTCCCGGCGGGTGCCCGAGCCTCCCGGCGACGACGAGATCTCCGGGCTGGCGCGGACCGTCAACTCCACGCTGGCCCGCCTGGAGCACTCGGTGGAGCAGCAGCGCCGCTTCGCCGCCGACGCCTCCCACGAGTTGCGGACCCCCATCGCGGGCCTGCGCGCCCAGCTGGAGGACGCCCGGCTGCACCCGGAGGACACCGACCTGAACGGCCTGGTGGCCGGGGCGCTGCGCGACACCGACAGGATCGAGACCATCGTCACCGATCTGCTGTTCATGGCCAGGCTGGGCTCCAGCGGCCCCGCCGTGCAGGAGTGCGTCGACCTCGGGCGGCTCGCGGCGGACGAGATCGGGCGCCGGGGCTGCCGGGTGCCGATCACCGCGGACCTGCAGGACGACGTCGTGGTGCGCGGCGTGCCGACCCACCTCTGCCGGGTGCTGGCCAACCTGCTCGACAACGCCGAGCGGCACGCCGACCGGGTGGTGGCGGTGGAGGTGCGCGGCGTGCGCGGGATGGCGTTGCTCTCGGTGACCAACGACGGCGACCGCATCCCCGTGGCGGAACGCGAGAGGATCTTCCAGCGGTTCACGCGGCTGGACGAGGCCCGCGGCCGGAACCGTGGCGGCACGGGGCTCGGGCTCGCCATCGCCAGGGACGTGGCCATCGCGCACGGCGGAACGCTGCAGGTGGAGGACGCCGCGGCGGGCACGAGATTCGTCCTGAGACTGCCGATCGTGGAATGACGGCGGGCGGCGCGCTCCCCAAGAGTTAACAGGAGCGACGTTGGGTGTTCAGCTCGGGCTTTCCTTACCGGAGGGGACCGGTGGTTAGCGTGCCTGACACCCACGAGCGTGCCTAAGAGGCGAGCGCTCGCTATCGCCTATCAGGGAGTCACTACTGTGCGAGTCCTGGCCGTCGTCCCCGCCCGCGGTGGTTCCGTGGGCGTTCCGCTCAAGAACCTGGCCAAGGTGGGGGGCGTGCCCCTGGTCACCCGCGCGGTGAACTCCTGCGTCGCGGCCGGGCTCGTGGACGAGGTCGTGGTCAGCACCGACCACGCCGGGATCGCCGACGCCGCCGTCGCGGCGGGCGCGCGGGTCGTGAACCGCCCCGCCGACCTCAGCGGCGCCACCGCCTCCAGCGAGTCCGCCGTGCTGCACGCCCTCGACCAGCTCGACGACGACCCCGAGGTCGTCGTCCTGGTGCAGTGCACCAGCGCCTTCATCGACCCGGCCGACCTGGACTCCGCGGTGGCCAAGGTCCTCGCGGGCGGCGCCGACGTGGTGTTCTCCGCGCTGGAGACCCACGAGTTCGTGTGGAACCAGGCCGGCGAGGGCGTCGGCGGGGTCAACCACGACCCGGCGCACCGTCCGCGCCGCCAGGACCGCGCCCCCGAGTACCGGGAGACCGGCGCGTTCTACGTGATCCGCGCCGCCGGCCTGCGTGAGCACGGGCACCGTTTCTTCGGCACCGTCGCGGTGCAGCCGGTCCCGGCCGGGCACGCGGTGGAGGTCGACACCCCCGAGGACCTGCGGATCGTGCGCGCGCTCGCGCCGGTCGTGGACCGGCCCGGGCCCATCGACGTGGACGCCGTGATCACCGACTTCGACGGCGTGCACACCGACGACCTGGTGTACGTCGACCAGGAGGGCCGCGAGGCCGTGGCCGTCTCCCGCTCCGACGGGCTCGGCTTCGACCTGCTCAAGCGGGCCGGCGTGAAGGTGCTGGTGCTGTCCACCGAGCGCAACCCGGTGGTGTCCGCCCGGGCCCGCAAGCTCGGCGTGCCGGTGCTGCAGGGCCTGTCGGCCAAGCACACCGCGCTGCGCGACTGGCTGAGCATCGAGGGCCTGGACCCGGCCCGGGTGGCGTACGTCGGCAACGACGTCAACGACCTCGGCTGCCTGAACCTGGTCGGCTGGCCGATCGCCGTCCCCGACGCCCATCCCGAGGTGCGCGCCGCCGCCCGGGTCGTGCTGACCCGCAAGGGCGGCGCGGGCGCCGTGCGCGAGCTGTGCGACCGCGTGGTGGCCGCCCGCCCCGCCGGCGCCCTGACGCCCACCGTGACCGCCGCGCCCCCCGTGCCGCGGATCAAGGGCGCCCCGGTCGCCATCGGCGGCTCGCTGGTCGGCGCCGGGCAGCCGGTGTACGTCATCGGCGAGATCGGCATCAACCACAACGGCGACCTGGACATCGCGCGCCGCCTCATCGACGTGGCCGCCGACGCGGGCTGCCAGGCGGTGAAGTTCCAGAAGCGCACCCCGGAGATCTGCGTGCCGGTCGAGCAGCGCGACCTGATCCGGCAGACGCCGTGGGGCGAGATGACCTACCTGGAGTACAAGCACCGGGTGGAGTTCGGCGCCGACGAGTACGCCCAGATCGGCAAGTACTGCGAGGAGCGCGGCATCGACTGGTTCGCCTCCCCGTGGGACGTGCCGTCGGTCGACTTCCTGGAGGACATGAACGTCGTCGCGCACAAGGTCGCCTCGGCCAGCGTCACCGACCACGAGATGCTGCGCAGGCTGGCGGCCACCGGCAAGCCGATCATCCTGTCGACCGGCATGTCCGACATCGAGGAGATCGACGCGGCCGTGGAGATCCTCGGCACGTCCAAGCTCGTCATGATGCACGCCACCTCCACCTACCCGCTGCCCCCCGAGGAGGCTAACCTGCGGGCGATCGTCACGCTGCGTGAGCGGTACGGCGTGCCGGTGGGCTACTCCGGCCACGAGCGCGGCCTGCAGATCTCGCTGGCGGCCGTCACCCTCGGCGCGGTCACCGTGGAGCGGCACATCACGCTGGACCGCACGATGTGGGGCTCCGACCACGCCGCCTCGCTGGAGCCGAGCGGCCTGGAGCACCTGGTGCGCGACATCCGGATCATCGAGACCGCCCTCGGCGACGGTGTCAAGCGGGTGTTCCCCGGCGAGGAGGCGCCCAAGGCCCGGCTGCGCCGCGTGACGGTCTGACCGGGGTGACGAGGAGACCCGTGACCCTCGGCGGAGGCCGCCTGTGATCACTCTGTCCGTGATCGTGCCGGTGCGGGACGCCGAGCCGTACATCTCCGACGCGCTCACCTCCCTGGTGCGCAACGCGCGGGCCGACTTCGAGTTCATCGTGGTCGACGACGGCTCGGCGGACGAGACGCCGCTGATCGTGGAGGACGTCCGGGACGAGCTGCCCGGCCTCACCGTGTTGCGCAACACGGTGCCGGCCGGGCTGGCCGACGCGCGCAACCTCGGCCTGTCCCTGGCCTCCGGCCGGTACGTGACGTTCCTGGACGGCGACGACTGGCTGGCCCCCGGGTACCTCACCCAGCTGGTCGCCGCGATCGACGGGCTCGGCTGCGACTTCGTCCGGGTCGACCACGTGCAGGTGGAGGGGCGCAAGCGCACGCTGAACCGCGCGCCCGAGCACCGCCGCGGGGTGGTGCTCAAGCCGCGGGACGGCATCCTGCCGCTGAACGCCAAGACGATGGTCGACTACCCCTACGCCTGGGCGGGGATCTACCGGCGCGACCTCGGCGAACTGCTGACGTTCCCCGGCCACCTGCACACCGCCGAGGACCGGCCGTGGATCTGGCGGCTGCACCGGGAGGCGCGGTCGTTCGCGGCGGTCTCGCTGGCCGGGGTGTTCTACCGGCGGCTGGTGCCGAACTCCCTCACCCAGATCGGCGACGAGCGCCAGCTGCACTTCTTCGACGCCTTCGAGATGGTGCTGGCGCAGGTCCGCGCCGAGGAGGACCTGCTGCCGAAGGCGGTGCGCAGCTTCTGCGCGCTGCTGGCCCACCACCTGGAGCTGATCGACCGGTTCTCCCCCGACCTGCGCGGGCGCTTCACCGCGCGGGCCGGGGAGTTGCTGGCCGGGCTCCCGGCGGAGCTGGTGGCGGGCAGCGGGCTGGAACCAGAGCGGGCCGCGCTGCTGCGGCCCCTGCTCCCCGACGACGCGTATGCCGAGGTGCGCCAGCCGTGACCCAGGTCTTCTACAGCTCGACGCTGTTCGGCGCCATGACGCTGGCCGCGGCCATCGACGACGGCCGGTTCGGGCCGCGCGCCGGGCGGCGGCTGCTGCTGGTGTCCAACAACGCGGCCATCCCGGAGATCACCCCCGGGGTGGACGAGACCGAGGGCTTCGCGGCGATCCGGTCCAGGTTCGACGACGTGCGGTCCTGGAACGAGATCGTGGCGCCGCTGCACCCGTCGGACTGGAAGGCCCGCCAGGCCGAGCTGCCCATGCTGGGCCGCCTGCTGCGCTCCGACCTCGGCCTCGGCGACGGGCCCGCCGAACTGATCGTGGAGTCGATCGCGGTCCCGCCGTCCCGCACGCTGGCCGCGCTGATCCGCGACTGCCCGATCACGGTGTACTCCGACGGGCTGATGAGCTACGGCCCGACCCGCGACCCGCTGCCCTCGGAGATCGCCGGGCGGATCACCCGGCTGCTCCACCTGGACCTGGTGCCGGGCCTCGCCCCCCTGCTGCTGCGGGAGGCGGGCGTCGCGCCCCAGGCGGTGCCGGACGCCGCGTTCGCCGAGGTCATCGGGGCGATCCACGCGCCCGCGGACCTGGAGGGCGAGGCGGTGATCCTCGGCCAGTACCTGTCGGCGCTCGGCATCCTCACCGGCGACGAGGAGTCCGCGATGCACACGGCCATGCTGAGGGCGGTGGCGGCGCGCGGGCACACCACCGTGCTGTTCAAGCCGCACCCGGCGGCGGGGCGGCGGCACGCCAGGCGCATGCGGGCCGCGGCGGCGGACCTCGGGGTGGACCTGCGGGTCGCCGGGGAGACCGTGCCGGCCGAGGTGTGCGTCAAGGCGCTGCGCCCGCGGCTGGTGGTGGGGTGCTTCTCCACCGCGCTGATCACCTCGCACCGGCTGTTCGGCGCGCAGGTCGCCACGATGGGGTGCGAGACGGTGCTGGAGCGCCTCGCGCCGTACGAGAACAGCAACCGCGTCCCCGCCACGATCATCGACGCGACCCTGCCCCGGCTGGCCGAGGACGGCACGATCACCGACCCGCCGCCCGCCGACCTGCCCGGGCTGGTGGAGGCGGTGGGGTACTGCATGCAGAGCGAGCAGCACCCCGAGCTGCGCGAGGCCACGGCGCGCTATCTCGCCGAGCACGGCGCGCAGCCGCGCTACTTCAAGAACCGGCGCCTGGCCGCGCTCGGCCTCGCCGACGCACCGCCGCCCTGCCGCGCGGGCCGTCCGAGCGCGCTCGGACGGCTGCGCCGCGCGCTGGCCCGCTGATCGAGCGCCGGTCCCCCGCGGGGACCGGCGCCTTTCCTCAGCTCAGCGCCTTCAGGTACCGGCGGACCCGGCGGCTGGCGCGGTAGCCGGCGCGCAGGACGTTCGGCGGGAGCTCCACCCGCAGCCGGGCCCTGCGGCGGGCGGCGGCGTGGGCGGGGCCGTCCAGCAGGGGGCGCACCGGGGCGAGCCGCCCGGCCCGCGCCTCGGTCACCAGCGCGGCCAGCCGGGGCACCCAGTCGCTGGCCCCCTGGGCGTGGAAGTAGTTGGCGTCGCACCAGGCGGGGGACGGCCTGCGGAAGTCGGCCGAGGTCAGCTCGTCCAGGGTGCCGAGGCAGCCGCTGTCCTCGAACACCAGGTTGATCATCTCGGCGCTGACCCCGAAGTCGGACAGCACGAGCAGCGGCACCTGGGCGGCGATCGCCTCCAGCGCGGCGGTGGAGCTGACCGTGACGAACCCGGCCGCCGCGGCCAGGTGCTCGTGCATCGCGCCGGCGGCGAACCGCACCGCCCCGGCGGGCACGGTCCCGGCCTCGGCGAGGTCGCGCCAGAGCCGCTCGTAGTGGTGCCGCTCGTTGTGGGTCTGGCGCTCGGTCTCCAGCGCCCGCAGCTTCACCACCACGTCCAGGTCGGGACGGCGGGCGGCCAGCGCGGCCAGCGCCAGCAGGATGCCCTCGCGCTCCTCGCGCCGCCGCGGCACCTTGGCCTGGGTAGCGAACACCACCCGGTCGCCCGCCGCGGAGAACGCCGGGCGGGCGGTGGCGTGGTCGAGGTAGGGCAGCCGGGCCAGCGCGACGGTCCCGGTGGCGCCGAGCTCCTTGCCGATGCGGCCGAACTCGTCGACCTCCTTGCCGCTGTGCACGACGAACAGGTCGCAGCCGCCGCGGAAGAGCCACGCCTTCTCGGTGGCGGGGATCGAGATGCCCGGCAGGCCGGACACGAACACCGGGCGAGGGCTCATCCCGTCGAACACGCCGCTCACCAGCACGTCGACCACCGGCCCGGTGCAGGCGACCAGCACCACGTCCGGCCTGGTCCGCTCGGCGAGGCGCCGCAGCCCCCGCGCGGAGGCCACGGCCGGCGGGTCGCCCGCGGCGTACCCGGTGCCGCTGACCGCGGCGGCGATCTGCGCCTCGGACGGGGTGATCGGCGTCCGCACGACGGCGAGCGTCCGCGTCCAGTCCGCCGGGAGTTGGTCGAGCAGGCCCGCCGCCCACTTCAGATAGCTGTCGGAGTCGGCGACGGCGAGAACCCGGGTCAAGGAGCAGCCCTTTCGTGCGCGAACATCTGCAGGTGGGACCGGAGCGAGTCGGTGGCCGTGGGGGTCCACCAGTCGTCCGGGACGTCGACGGTCTCCACCGGCACGCCGCGCGCGGACAGCAGCACGCGCAGCGAGGTCACGGCGGTGGAGGGCAGGCTGAGCACGCGCTGGCCCGGCCGCAGGTCACGCAGGGTCATCTCGACCGGCGCTCCGCCGTCGTACACGGTGACCCCGGGATGGTCGCGCACCGCGGCGAGATCTCCGGGATCTTCCCGCCGGTGCGGATAGTACGCCACCGGGCCTTCCAGGGCGAACAGCCACGAGAAGTAGCGATCCCGGTGGATCAGCCCGTTGCGCACCAGCGAGGTGCCGAGCACGACAGTGCTCTCCGGCGGGCGGGGGTGCGCGGCGGCGGGCTGGGAGCGCAGCCAGGCGAAGTCGTGGGTGATCAGCTCGGCCCCGAGGCTCCGCACCGACGCGGCCAGCGCGGCGGGGACGGGCAGCGCGGTGAATATCGTCAGCCTGCCGGCGCGGGCGGCGGCGCGCAGGCGCAGCGCGGCGGCGGTGCCGAGGGCCCGGCGCGACCAGGTGGCGTCGGCGCGGGCGCGCAGCAGGGGCGTGCCCGGCCGGGCGGTGAGCAGTTCGAGCAGGCGGATGGTGGCGAGGCCGTCGTCGACCACGACCATGCGGCGCGGCACGGAGCCGAGCGCGGTGAGCTGCATGCGGCCGGAGAAGGCGTCGCCGAGCACCCAGGACTCGCGGCGGCCCGGCCGGGGCATGCGCTCCTCGGCGGTGTCCAGGCGCAGGCCCTCGGGCAGCGCGAGGGACGCCAGCTCCCTGCGGGTCACCCGCAGCCCCGGCAACTTCGCCCTGGCCATCACCTGGAGACCGGGCCCCACCACTCCGGCGTACCTCGCCTCGACCGCGCAGAGCAGCTGGAGGGGCGACTCCACCCAGGCGACGGCCGACCCCTGCTCCCGCACGCGGCTTCGACCGATCCTCTCCACGCCGGGTAATGAGACGTTCACGACGTAGGCAACCTAGTGCCACGACCCTACGCGGCGGGTAACGTCCGGTGAACGGCGGACAACAGGCGAAGGTCATGCGGCGCGGGGCCCCTGGTGAGGCCCATAGGTTTGCCGTCTCCAGGCCGGAGCAGCCTAAGTGGTTTGTCCTGTTTGCGCCTCTTTGTCCGATGTATTACTGTGAGGGGACTCCTGGTCTAGGAAACGCCTGAACAGGTAACTTCCTGGTCCGGGAGCAGGCCGGAGCGAGACAGGTCCGCCGCGGAGATCCATCTCCCGCCATCACGCTCCGGACGCCGAGTCCGCTCCCACGCGGAGCCGGGGACCCACCTTTCCGGGGTGAATCGGAGCGCCGTTCCCACAGGCGCGCCGTAGGGCGACTTCCAGGCCCGAACCCGTCAGCTAACCCGGTAGGCGCCTTTGGAAGAAGGAGCTCTCCCTTTGTCAACGTTCACGCAGCGACTCATGGACGCCCCACGACATCGCGTGATCGGGCTGGCCCTCGGTGGCCTCGTCATGGCCCAGGTGGTCACCGGAACCGCGCTCGCCCACGCCGACGGCCCGCCGTCCGACGCCATCGCCAAGGTCGCCTCCGCCGAGGCGCACGGCGAGCCTCGCTCGGTGAGCAAGGTCACCGCCGAGCAGGTGCTCCGCCTGGCCGAGTCCCAGGTCGGCATCTCCGAGGACAGCGCGGGGGGTGGCACCAAGTTCCAGGCATGGTACATGGCGAGCCCCCGGGCGCAGCAGACCATCGCCCGTGACACCGGCAAGATCTCGGACTACGCCAACGCGGCGTGGTGCGACATGTTCGTCTCCTGGGTCGGCGAGCAGCTCGGCATCCAGGACACGATGGGCCAGGACGCCTACACCGTCCAGCACGCCAAGTGGTTCGAGGCCCAGGGCCGCTGGGGCACCGCACCCAAGCCCGGCGCCGTGGTGTTCTTCGACTGGAACGGCGGCGGCATCGACGGCATCGACCACGTCGGGTTCGTCGTCCAGGACAACGGTGACGGCACCATCAAGACCGTCGAGGGCAACACCGGGAACGGCGTGGTCGAGATCCGCACCCGCCCGACCTACCAGGTGGCCGGCTACGGCTACCCGAGTTACGCGGCGGCCTGACCGCGGACCCCCCGCACGAACCGGGCGGGCGTTCCAGATCACCCACTCCCAGGGACGCCCGCCCTTCCCGCCGCCGCACGGCCGAACCAGCCCGCAACCGGCCGTGCGGCGGCACCTTCTTGTCTGTCTTTTGCGGAGGACTGTGCCGGTAGCGATGGGAGCGCTCCCAATACCGGCAATGGCCTTTTTGCCGCTTATCATCACATTCCATGCTTCTGGGAACCTCAGGAGTAACAGTTAGGTTTCGGCATATTGACGCCAGCGTTGCCCGTCGGGGACCCTTCGTGGGAGCGCTCCCAAATCTCGCCCGCGGGACCATGCCACCCGCGGTTCACGACTGAGGGATCCAGCACATCGCGGGGCCCGACTGTCGGGGCCGGCCCTCGATGCATCTCCCAATGATCGGGCAACCACCTTGAGAGGGGTCCGGAATGATGAACACAATGCGCCGCGGCAGGATGCTCGCGGTCGCATCGGTGATGACGGTCGCGCTTGGCATCACTGCCGCATGCTCGTCCGGCGGAGGCTCCGGCGAAGGAGGCGGCGCGTCGTCAGCGGCGCCGGAGAAGATCACCCTTACTCTGCAGACCTTCGGCGGAGGCACCAACTTCGGCTACAAGGCCGCAGTGGAGAAGTGGAACGCGGAACACCCGAACGTCCAGGTCAAGTACAACAACCTGACCGATAGCTTCGAGAACGTGTACTGGCCGCAGATGCTGCAGTGGCTTCAGTCGGGCACCGGTGCCGGCGACGTCGTCGGCATCGACGAGGGCGGCATGGGTCTGGCCAAGGCCCGTCCCCAGTTCTTCACCGACCTCAGCCAGTACGGCGTGCAGAGCCGCCAGGCCGACTTCCCCGCGTGGAAGTGGGAGAACGGCATCAACGCCGACGGCAAGCTCTTCGCCCTCGGCACCGACGTCGGCGGCATGAGCATCTGTTACCGCACCGACCTGTTCGAGAAGGCGGGCCTGCCCACCGACCGGGCCGAGGTGTCCGGGCTGTGGAAGACGTGGGACGACTTCATCAAGGTCGGCCAGCAGTTCCAGGGCAAGGCCAAGGGCGCGAAGTTCGTCGACAGCGTCAACACCATCTACAACGTGGTGTTGTCGCAGGAGGCCGCCAAGAACGGCAACGTCACCTACTTCGACAAGAACCAGCAGCTGATCGCCGACAAGAACCCCGCGGTCAAGACCGCGTTCGACTTCACGCAGAAGATCAGCAAGGCGGGCCTCACCGCCAAGCTGCAGAACTTCACCGACCCGTGGAACACCGGATTCGTCAAGTCGCAGTTCGCGACGCTCGGCTGCCCGGGCTGGATGCTCGGCGTGGTCTCCGGCACCGCCGGTGACGAGTTCAAGGGCAAGTGGGACGTCGCGACCGTGCCCGGTGGCGGCGGCAACTGGGGCGGCTCCTGGCTGGCCGTGCCCAAGCAGTCCAAGCACCCGAAGGAGGCCGCCGAGCTGGCCAGCTACCTGACCAGCCCCGAGGCTCAGCTGATGGCGTTCAAGGAGGGCGGCAACCTCCCGAGCACGATCCCGGCCCAGGACAACCCTGAGCTGCAGAGTGCCAAGAACGAGTACTTCAACAACGCGCCGATCGGCGAGATCTTCGGCCCGTCCATCAAGAGCCTCCAGCCGACCTTCCTCGGTGAGAAGCACGCGCAGGTGAAGGCCGCGGTCGAGCAGGTCGTCATCGGCATGGACCAGGGCGCGGTGCCCTACGACCAGGCCTGGCAGAAGTTCGTCGAGGCCGGGCAGAAGGCGGCGGGCTGATCTTCCCATCGACGTCACCGGCCCGCCGTGGCGACCCTCCAGCGGGCCGGTGACCTTCCGTCGAGCGAGCGGCGGCAGCGGGACACGCGCTGCCGCCCTTCGCGCCGACCGCCGAAAGGACGACTTCATTGACCTTTTCCGCACGGACGACCTCCGAAGACCTCCCTGTGACAGGGCTGGTCGCACGCGGTTTTACGCCGCGTCCGGCGAGACGGCCTTCCGCAGCGGCCGAGCGTCTACGTCTCCGGCCCCGCGACGCCGCCACCGGACGCGGCGGCGTGGTGGACGGGCCACCGACTGCCACCCACGAGCGAAGGAGAAAGGGGCCGCGCTCCCATGGCCGTGAGCCAGGGATCCCCGCCCCGGAATTCCGATGAGCGTCAACCTACACACGCAGCGGGCGGATCCGGCGCCGGTGCGGCCCCGGCCGGGGCGCCATCAGAACCGGCCGACACGCCGCTTCTTGTCGAACCTGGACCTGAAAGCCACCCCGTACTTTCTCATCTCGCCGTACTTCATCCTCTTCGCGATCTTCGGGCTGTTCCCGCTCATCTTCACGTTGTGGGTGTCGCTGCACGACTACGAGCTGGCCGGCGGTGACGCCGAGTTCACCGGCCTCGCCAACTACACCAGCCTGCTGACCGACGAGGCGTTCTGGAACGCCGTCATCAACACCGTCGGCATCTTCGTCCTCGCCACGGTGCCGCAGCTGGTCCTCGCCCTGATGCTCGCCAACGCGCTGAACAAGCGGCTGCGCGGGCGTCTCTTCTTCCGCCTCGGCGTGCTGATCCCCCTGGTCACCTCGGTCGTCGCGGTCGCCATCGTGTTCACCCAGCTGTTCGGCCGCGACTTCGGCATGATCAACTGGATCCTCGGCTCCTTCGGCGTGGAGAACATCAACTGGCAGAACGCCAAGTGGTCCTCGTGGACCGCGATCGCCACCATGGTCGACTGGCGCTGGACCGGCTACAACGCGATCATCTACCTGGCCGGCATGCAGACCATCCCGCGCGACCTGTACGAGGCGGCGGCGATCGACGGGGCGTCCCCCCGCCGGCAGTTCTGGAGCATCACGCTCCCGATGATCCGCCCGACGATCATCTTCACCGTCTTCATCTCCACCATCGGCGGGCTCACCTTGTTCGCCGAACCGGTGATGTTCGGCAGCAACCGAATGGAAGGTGGTAGTACCGGACAATTCCAGACAATCGCCATGTATATCGTCAAAGAGGGCTTCCGGGACTTCGACTACGGGTACGCGGCGGCGGCCGCGTGGTTGCTGTTCGTGCTGATCCTTGTGGGCGTGGCGATCAACTACACGTTCGTCCGCCGGATCGGAGGGACCAAGTGACCGCCATCGCCCAGAGCGGCACCACGTCGCGGCGGCGCGCCGACAAGCGCGACCCCTTTCTCGCGACACCGCTCACCAAGATCGCCCTAGGCGTCACGGTCATCCTGTCGATCTTCCCGATCTACTGGATGATCATCATCGCGTCGCGCACCAACGCCGACGCGGTGAACGTGCCGCCCATCCTGCTCCCCGGCGGCAACCTCGGCGAGAACATCGCCCGGGTGCTCGCCACCGAGGACGCGCACTTCCTGCAGGGGCTGCTCAACTCGCTGATCGTCACCAGCACGGTGACGATCTCCGTCGTGATCATCTCGACGTTCGCGGGTTTCGCCTTCGCCCGCCTGCAGTTCCGCGGGCGCAACATCCTGCTCGGCTCCATCTTGATCACCATGATGGTGCCGCTGCAGCAGATGGGCATCGTCCCGCTTTACCAGCTCATGGTGGACCTCGGCTGGGTCGGCACCCTCAAGGCCGTCATCCTGCCGTATCTCCTGAACGGCTTCGGCGTGTTCATGATGACGCAGTACACGCAGCAGGCCGTGCCGGAGGAGCTCGTCGAGGCGGCCCGCGTCGACGGCGCTTCCACCATGCGGATCTGGTGGAACGTCATCCTGCCCGCGGTACGGCCCGGCATGGCCGTGCTGGCGTTGCAGACGTTCATGCTCAACTGGAACGAGTTCATGTGGCCGCTGATCGTGCTCACCCCGGACAACCCCACCGTCCAGGTGTCCATCAGCTTCCTGACTGCGGCGCACACCACGGACTACGTCCTGATCTTCACCGGAACGGCCCTATCCGTCCTACCGCTCATCGTCGTATTCATCGCGTTCGGCCGGCAGATCGTCGGCGGACTCATGGAAGGTGCGGTCAAAGCGTGACCACGCAGCAGACTCAACCCCAGATCGACGCCCCCGCCCTGGTCTTCCCGACCGATTTCGTCTGGGGCGCCGCCACGTCGGCGTACCAGGTCGAAGGATCGACCAGCACCGACGGGCGCGGCACCTCCATCTGGGACACGTTCGTACGGCAGCCCGGCCGCGTGCTGGGCGGCGACGACGCGGACGTCGCCATCGACCACTACAACCGGTATCGTGAAGATGTGGCGATCATGGCCGACCTCGGCCTGACCGCGTACCGGTTCTCGGTCTCCTGGCCGCGCATCCAGCCGAAGGGCGCCGGCGAGGTGAATCAGGCCGGGCTCGACTTCTACCGCCGCCTGGTCGACGAGCTGCTCGACCACGGCATCACCCCCTGGCTGACCCTTTACCACTGGGACCTGCCTCAGGCGCTCGAGGATCTCGGCGGCTGGCCGGTGCGCGACACGTCGAAGCGCTTCGCCGACTTCGCAGCCTGCGTTCACCAAGCTCTCGGGGACCGGGTCCGCAACTGGAGCACCGTGAACGAGCCGTGGTGCTCGGCGTTCCTCGGTTACGCCTCCGGCGAGCACGCCCCCGGGCGCCGCGACCCGCAGTCGGCCGTACGGGCCGCGCACCACCTCAACCTGGCGCACGGCCTCGCCGTGCAGGCCCTGCGCGCCCAGGGGGCAGGCGCGCAGATCGGCGGCTCGGTCAACCTGTACGCCATCACTCCGGCCGAGGACACCCCCGAGGACCTCGACGCCGCCCGGCGCATCGACGGGCTGCAGAACCGGTTCTTCCTCGACGCGCTGCTCAAGGGCTCCTACCCCGAGGACGTGCTGGAGGACCTGAGCAAGGTCGCCGCCATCGACTTCATCGAGGACGGTGACATGAAGACCATCGGCACGCCGTTCGACACGCTGATGGTGAACTACTACAGCCGCTTCACCGTCTCGGGGAAGCCGGGCGGGGCCGCGTCCGCCGCCGCCGCCCCCACCGGGGCCGGGTCGCCGTGGCCGGGCAGCGAGGACGTGTCGTTCGTCAACGGCGGCCGGCCGGTCACCGCTATGGGCTGGGAGATCGACGACGCCGGCCTGCTGGAGGTGCTGCAACGCGTGCACCGCGAGTACCCCGGCATCCCGCTGGTCATCTCCGAGAACGGCGCGGCCTTCGAGGACGTCGTCGAGGAGGACGGGCAGGTGAACGACCTGGAGCGCCTGGCCTACATCGAGGCGCACCTGCGAACCTGCCACGCCGCCATTGAGGCGGGAATCCCTCTCAAGGGATACTTCGCGTGGTCGTTGATGGACAACTTCGAGTGGGCGTGGGGGTACGGCAAGCGGTTCGGGATCGTCTACGTCGACTACCCCACCCAGCGGAGAACCCCCAAGGCCAGCGCGGCGTGGTACGCCGACACCATCCGCCAGGGCGGTCTCCGCGCTCCGGCAGAATAAGGCCTAGGTGAAAAGGAGGGGGCACCTTTCATGAACGGGGACCGCCGCTCGGAAGCGCGACCGACCCTGGAGGCCGTCGCCGCTCGCGCCGGCGTCGGCCGGGGCACCGTTTCGCGTGTCATCAACGGCTCACCCAAGGTGAGCGAGAAGGCACGGGAAGCGGTGCAGCAGGCGATCGACGAGCTGGGCTACGTACCCAACCGAGCGGCGCGCACCTTGGTCACCAGGCGAACGGACACGATCGCCCTGGTCGTGTCCGAGTCCGAGCAGCGGATCTTCGACGAGCCGTTCTTCGCGGGCATCATCCGCGGCATCGGCTCGTCGCTGTCGGAGACAGGGCTCCAGCTCATCCTCACCATGGCGCAGTCCAGGGACGAGCACGAGCGGCTGGAGCTCTATCTCACCGGCCAGCACGTCGACGGCGTGCTGCTGATCTCGCTGCACGGCGCCGACCCGTTGCCCGGGCGGCTGGAGGAGATGGGCGTGCCCACCGTCCTCGGCGGCAGGCCCGTGGGGTTCACCCCCTACAGCTTCGTCGACATGGACAACCGGGCCGGTGCCCGGCAGGCGGTCAAGTACCTCCTCGCCAAGGGGCGGCGCCGCATCGCCACCATCGCCGGTCCGCAGGACATGGGCGTGGGCGTCGACCGTCTGGCCGGGTACCGCGACGCGCTGCTGGCCACGGGCATGCCCGAACTCGTCGCGTTCGGCGACTTCGGCGAGCCCAGCGGGGCCGAGGCGATGGGACGGCTGCTCGACGAGCACCCGACCCTGGACGCGGTGTTCACCGCCTCGGATCCGATGGCCATCGGCGCCATGCGGGTGATCAAGGACCGCGGCAAGTCCATCCCCGGCGACGTGGCGGTGATCGGTTTCGACGATTCACCCATCTCCGCGCACTGCATGCCCCCGCTCACCAGCGTGCACCAGCCGTCGGAGGACATGGGGCGCCAGATGGCCCAGCTCCTCGTCGCCCGGATCAACGGCGAACGGCTGGAGCAGCCCGTCGTCATCCTGGACACCCATCTGGTCGAGCGCGGCTCGGCCTGACCGTGTCCCGGCCCCGGACCCGGCCGCCCGCGACAAGGGCGGCCGATCCGGTGCTCAGCCATGCCCGGCGCGCGGCGCTCCCGCCCTCCAGGGGCGCCCCATCCTCCAGGGCCGCCCTGCCACCTCCGGGCGCCCCACGGCCTGCCAGAGCCGCCCCGTCACCCCTCCGGGCGTCCTACGGGCCTTCAGGAGCCGCCGCGTCACCGTCCGGGCGTCTTCCGCCCGCCCACCCGTGCGAGGAGAACCACCGTGCCTGACCCACGCTTCCCGAGCGCCTTCACCTGGGGCGCCGCCACGTCCGCCTACCAGATCGAGGGAGCCGTCGCCGAGGACGGGCGGGGGGCGTCCGTCTGGGACACCTTCTGCGCCACCCCCGGCAACGTCAAGGACGGCGCCACCGGAGCGGTGGCCGTCGACCACTACCACCGGTACCCCGAGGACCTCGACCTGATGGCCGGGCTCGGCCTCGGCGGCTACCGCTTCTCCATCGCCTGGCCCCGGATCCAGCCGGCGGGCTCGGGGCGGCCCGAGCAGCGCGGCCTGGACTTCTACCGGCGCCTGGTGGACGGGCTGCGCGAGCGCGGCATCGCGCCGATGGCCACGCTGTTCCACTGGGACCTCCCCCAGGCCCTCCAGGACGCCGGGGGCTGGGAGAACCGGGACACCGCCGAGCGGTTCGCCGAGTACGCCGAGATCATGTTCGACGCGCTGGACATCCGCGACTGGCTCACCATCAACGAGCCGAAGACCGTCGTCGACTGCGGCTACCGCTGGGGCATCCACGCCCCCGGCGTGCAGGACGAGAGCCGGGCCTTCGTGGTGCTGCACCACCTGCTGCTCGCCCACGGCCTGGCCTCCCGGGTGCTGCACGAGCACCACCCCGGCCGCCGCATCGGCCCCGCGCTCAACCTGCACCCCACCTACGCCGCCGAGGACCCGGACGACCCGGAGGTCGCGAAGGTCGTGCGGCACCGGGACGGGCTGGAGAACCGGGTGTACCTCGACCCCATCTTCAAGGGCGCCTACCCGGCCGACACACTGGAGTGGATCGCCGAGCGCAGCCCCATGCCGAGTCACATCCGCGACGGCGACCTCAAGGTGATCGGCGAGCCGGTCGACGTGCTCGGCGTGCAGTACTACACCTCGCACTTCCTGGACCGGCGGGGCGAACGGGTGCTCAAGTACCCGACGGCCCAGCTGGAGTGGCTGGAGATCTTCCCGCGCGGCCTGTACGACCTGCTGGTGCGGCTGAAGGACGAGTACCCGGCCGTGCCGCTCCTGGTCACCGAGAACGGCGTGCCCGCGCCGGACGAGGTCGGCGAGGACGGGCGGGTCGACGACCAGGGCCGGATCGCGTTCCTGCGCGACCACCTGGACGCGGTCGGCGACGCCCTCGCCGAGGGCGTCCCGGTGGAGGGCTACTACG
This sequence comes from Sphaerisporangium aureirubrum, assembly GCF_042658925.1. Lineage (NCBI taxonomy): Bacteria > Bacillati > Actinomycetota > Actinomycetes > Streptosporangiales > Streptosporangiaceae > Sphaerisporangium > Sphaerisporangium aureirubrum. Next base: position 156,311 of record NZ_JBHSRF010000005.1, on the reverse strand, counting down.
TGTGGTCCTTCCTGGACAACTTCGAGTGGGCCGAGGGCTACGAGCCGAGGTTCGGCATCGTGCACGTCGACTACGCGACCCAGCGGCGCACCCTGAAGAACAGCGCCCTGTGGTACCGCGACCTGATCGCGACCGGCCGCCTCGGCTGAGCGGATTGCCCGCTCATCCGTCCGCCGGCCCGGACCGGCGGACGGATGAGCGGGCCCGCAGCGCCTCGACGCCGACCAGGTCGTCCGGGAGGGCGTCGGGCACCACGTCATCGAAGCGGGACAGCGCCCTGACCCGGAGGGCCACCAGCGCGGTCACCGCCATGGCGAGCGCGAAACAGACGTACATGAAGCCGATGCCGCGGCCGGGACCCTCGCCGATCACCGTGCCCACCGTCCCGGCCAGCGGCCCGCCGTGCGCCAGCAGCGGCTCGAACACCGCCGTGCCGTACGGCGCCACGAGGCCGAAGCCGAGCGGCAGGGTGGACCACGCGACCAGCGTGTTGAGCGCGATCACGCGGCCGTGGAAGCGCTGCGGCACCTTCACCTGGATGATCGTGGCGTAGACGCCGTTCAGCAGCGCCAGCCACATCGACATGCCGAACGCCCCGATCCCGATCACCAGCAGGTCGGACCGCAGCCCGGTGATCATGCAGAACAGCGCGAGGGCCAGGGTGGACAGCAGCACGCCGCGCATCCGGCGGCGCCGGGGCCCGCCCCACACCGTCATCACCAGGCCGCCCATGAACGCGCCGAGGCCGCCCGCGAACGCGACCCGGCCGACGTCGGCCAACGTGCCGGTGGACAGCACCAGCGGCGAGATCATCAGGAACAGCGGCGACAGGAAGATGTTGAGCACCGCGAAGAAGCCGAGCATCGCCCGGAACGACGGGTTGCCCCACGAGTAGCGGAAGCCCTGGATCATCTCGGCCAGCACCGACTCGCGGCGCCGCCACGCCATGGCGGCGGGGAACCGGGTGAGCGCCACGCTGATGATCGCCACCGCGTAGCTCGCCACGTCGACGATCAGGATGCCGGACAGGCCGATGGTGGCCATCAGGCCGGCCGCGACCAGCGGCACGATGAGCTGCGCGGTGCCGGTGACCATCTGCACCACGCCGTTGGCGTGCCCGAGGTAGCGCTTCGGCACCAGCTGCGGGATCGCCGACCCGTACGCCAGCCGCTGGAAGGTCAGCGCGATCGACAGGCCGACCAGCAGGGGGTAGATGTGCCATATCTGCAGGTTGCCGGTCCACAGCAGCAGGCCCAGGACGAGCTGCGTGCCGCCCGCGCCGACGTCGCCCGCCAGCATGACGAGGCGGCGGTTGGAGCGGTCGACGATCGCCCCGGCCAGCGGTGACACCAGCATGCCCGGCACCAGCCCGAGCACCGCGAACAACGCGAAGTCGGCCAGTGAGCCGGTGGTCAGGTAGATCCAGATGGGGATGGCGAACTCGGTGAGCGCCGACCCGGTGATCGACACCAGCTGCCCGGCGGCGACCACCGCGAACCGCCCCATGCTCGGCCGCGGCCCGGTGGACCACGCCTGGGCCCTCCGGGGGGCCTCGGGAGGCGGCGGGGCCCCCGGGCCGTCCGGCTCGTCCTGCGGGCTCTCGGGGCTCTCCGGGGTCAGCGTCGAGGTGCCGTGCAGCCACCAGGTGGAGTCCTCGCGGCGCAGGTACGGCTCGACGTCGCCGGTCGCGACGGCGGGGTGGATCTCGGTGAGCACGGCCGCCAGCTCCGCGGCCCGGTACTTCAGGAAGAAGTGGCCCGCCTCGTCCAGCACCACCAGGGACGCCGAGCGGGTGACGCAGTGCCACTCGCGGAAACGCTCCTGGTAGAACTCGGTGGCCGGGTCGCGCTCGCCGACGACCGCGATCACCGGGGTGCGCAGCGGCGGCGCGCCCTCCTCGAACAGCCGCCCGAAGTACGCCTCGGCCTCGCGGGTGCCCTTGCGCCGGTTGCGGATGATCAGCCGCACCTGCTCGGGGTCCACCTCGTCCAGGTCCATCCCCGCCGCGGTGAGGGCGTTGGCCATCATCTGGTCGCTGCGCAGGTGCTCCATCATGTCCGACAGCCGCCTGCTGAACCCGCGGGGACGGGCGAAGGGGAAGATGCCGCCGAGGTAGACGGCGGCCACCTCGCGGCCCTCGGCCGCAAGGCGGCGCACCATCTCGGTGACCAGCATCACCCCGAGGCCGCAGTGGCCGTACACCACCAGCGGGCCCTCGATCCCGGCGAGGATCTCCTCGGCGCACCCGGCCGCGACCTCCTCGATGGGCCGCGCCTCCTCCCCCAGCTCATGGCCGGGGACCGCGATCGAGTACAGCGCCCAGTCGCCGGGCAGCGCGTCGGCGAGGTGCTTGTAGATGACCGCGCTGCCGCCGCCGTACGGCGCGCAGACCAGCGTGGCGGTGGCGGGGCGGGCGGGGGTGAGGCGGTGCAGCAGCTTGCGCGGGCCGTCGTCCTCGGTGCCCATCAGGCGGGCCAGCGCGCGGACCGTCGGGTGCGCGAACAGGTCCATGATGGTGACCGGGCGGGCCTCCAGGCCGCGCAGCCGGGCGATCACCTGCATGGCGAGCAGCGAGTGCCCGCCGAGGTCGAAGAAGTCGTCGAGGGCGCCGACCCGCTCCACGCCGAGCACCGCGGCCCAGATCGCGGCCACGGCCTCCTCCAAGGGGCCTAGCGGCGCGGCGTGCTCCGCGCCCTCGCCGGCCGGGGCGTCGCCGGGCTCGGGCAGCGCGGCGCGGTCCACCTTGCCGTGCGACTTCAGCGGGATCGCGTCCAGCCACACGTAGCGGACCGGGACCATGTAGTCGGGCAGCCGTTCGCGCAGCCACGCCCGCAGCTCCCCCGTGCCGGGCCGCGCCTCCGGGTCCTCGTCCGCGCCGACCAGGTAGGCGACCAGGCCGCGCTCGCGCAGGTCGGTGACGGCCTGGGCGACGGCGGGGTGCTCCTGGACGGTGTGGTCGATCTCGCCGAGCTCCACCCGGTGGCCGCGCACCTTGACCTGCAGGTCGCGGCGGCCGAGGAAGCGCAGGTCGCCGTCCGGGGTCCAGCGGCCGAGGTCACCGGTGCGGTACATCCGCGCCCCGGGCTCGCCGTAGGGGTCGGGCACGAAACGCTCGGCCGTGGTGGTGGGACGGCCGAGGTAGCCGCGGGCCAGCCGCTCCCCGCCGAGGTGGATCTCGCCGGGCACGCCCGGCGGCACCGGCCGCAGGTGCTCGTCCAGCACGTACACCCGGGCGCCCGGCATGGGCCGCCCGATCGGCAGCACCGGCCCGGCCGCGGGCACGGCGGGGTCCACCCGGAAGGTGGTGACGCCCACGGTGGCCTCGGTGGGCCCGTAGTGGTTCACCACCGCGCACCGCCCTCGCGCGGCCAGGTCCCGCGCCCACGCCCACGGGGACGCCTCGCCGCCGAGGACCAGCAGGCGGCGCGGCAGCAGCGCGTCCGGCTCGGACTCGGCCAGCAGGGCGGCCAGGTGCGACGGGGTGATCTTCAGGTGGTCGATCCTGTGCGCCGCGAAGTACGCGGCGAGGTCGGGCGCGGCCGTCCGCGACGGGATCAGGTGCAGCGTGCCCCCGGTCAGCAGCGACAGGTAGAACACGGTCACCCCGAAGTCGAACGCCGGGGACTGCAGCAACGCGAACCCGTCCCCCGGTGCGAACCCGTTTCCGGTACCTGCCCCCGCCGCTCCGGACGCGAAGCCCTCACCGGTCCCCGCCGCGGGGCCCGCGCTCTTCCCCGGCGCGGCGGGCGTGCGCCGCATGGCGTCCTCGAAGCGTTCCCTGACGCCGGAGAGATAGCGGAGGATCTCGCGGTGCTGGACGGCGACGCCCTTGGGCCTGCCGGTGGTGCCGGAGGTGTAGATGACGTAGGCCACGTCCCGGCCGGTGGCGCCGCTCGCGAGCGGGCCGGGGTCGGGGCCGTCCAGCAGGCCGCCGTCGAGCAGGACGGCCCGCGCGCCGTCCGCCAGGGGGAGCCCGGGGGCGAGCGCGGCGGTGGTGACGGCGACGCGGACGCCCGCGTCCGCGAGGGCGTGCGCGAGGCGTTCGGCGGGATGCTCGTGGTCGAGCGGCACGTAGGCCGCGCCGGTCTTCAGCACGCCCGCGACCGCGACCGCCAGGCCGGCGGACTGTTCGAGGAACACCGCCACCCGCTCGCCGGGGCCCACGCCGAGCCCGGCCAGGTGGTGGGCCAGCCGGTTGGACCGCGTGTCCAGCTCGGCGTAGGTGAGCGACACCTCGCCGTGCACGACGGCCGCCGCGCCGGGGTCGAGGGCCGCCCGCGCGGTGACGATGTCGTGCAGCAGCTCGTACGCCGGCGGCTCGGGAGCGGGCGAGGCGGCGAACTCCGGCGCGTCCCCGGGAGGCAGCGGGTACCGCGAGACGGGCAGCCCCGGGTCGGCGACGACGGCGCGCAGCAGGCTCTCGAAGTGCTCCGCCATCCGCCGCGCCGTCTCCGGCAGGAACAGCGCCGTGCTGTACGCGAGGTCGCCCCACAGGCCGCCCTCGGGGGTCTCGTGCACGTACAGCGCCAGGTCGAACCGCGTGACGGCCGTGCGGAACGGGAACCCCGTCAGGGTGAAGCCCGCCGGACGCGGCGCGTGGCCGTCCTTGCCGCGGTAGTTCTGCAGCGCGAACATCACCTGGAACACCGGTGAGCGGCTCACGTCGCGCTCCACCGCCAGCTCGTTCACCATCTGGTCGAACGGCAGTTCCTGGTGGGCGTAGGCGTCGAGCGCCGTCTCCCGGCAGCGGGCGAGCAGGTCGGTGAACACCGGGTCGCCGGACAGGTCGGCGCGCATGGGGAGCGTGTTGACGAAGACCCCGACGGCCGTCTCCAGCTCGGGCAGCGACCGGCCGCTGACCGGCGAGCCCACCGCGAAGTCCTCGGCCCCGGCGTGGCGTCCGAGCAGCATCTGGAGTACGGCCATGAGCGTCATGTACGGCGTGGCGCCGTGCGCGGCGCTCAGCCGGGTGACGGCGGCGGCCAGCGCGGGGTCGAGGGGGAAGCCGTGCGTCGCGCCGTCGAAGCCGTGGACCGGCGGGCGCGGCAGGTCGGCGGGCAGGTCCAGCGCGGGCACGCCCGCCAGGCGCGCGGTCCAGTACTCGACGTCGCGGCGGTACTCGGGTGTGCCGACGCGGCGGCGCTGCCAGGCGGCGTAGTCGCCGTACCCGACCGGCGCGGGCGGGTCCAGCGCCGCGGGCGCGCCGGAGACGTGGGCGTCGTGCAGGGCGAGGATCTCGCCGATGAGGACGTCGCAGGACCGCCCGTCGGTGACCGCGTGATGCATGGTCAGCAGCAGCACGTGGTCGCCGGGCCCGAGCCGCACCAGCAGGGCCCGCAGCAGCGGGCCCCGCTCCAGGTCGAACGGCCTGGCCGTCTCCTGCTGGATCAGCTCCCGCGCGGCGCCGATCACGCCGTCCCCGGCGTGGTCGCCGGACGCGGCGAGGTCCGCGACCCGCAGCGGGGTGCGTGGCTCGGCGTCCACGACGGCCTCGGGGAGGCCGTCGGCGGTGGTGACGAACCGGGTGCGCAGGCTCTCGTGGCGGGCGGTGACGTCGCGCAGCGCGGAGCGCAGGCAGTCCTCGTCCAGCGGGCCCTCCAGCCGCACGGCGAACGGCACCACGTACGCGGCCGTGCCGGGCAGGTACTGCTCCAGGAACCAGAACCGCTCCTGGGCGTGCGAGAGCGGCGGTGGGGTGCCCGGGGGGCGCGGCGTGACGGTCGCCACGGCCGCGCGGCGGCGCAGCCGCTGGGCGAGCAGCGCCTGCTTGGCCGGCGACAGGTCGGTGGTCACAGGCCCTCCTGGTCGTCGGCGCCGAGGAGCCGCATGGCCTCCTCGTCGGAGAGCCCGGCCAGCTCCTCCAGCAGCAGCTCCTCCACGACGACGGCCAGCGCCGCCACCGTGCGGTGGGCGAAGACCGCCCTGATGGGCACGTCCACGCCGACCCCGGAGCGCAGCCGCGCGGTCACCTGCACCGCGAGCAGCGAGTGCCCGCCGAGCGCGAAGAAGTCGTCGAACGCCCCCACGTCCGCGAGGCCGAGCACCTCGCCCCAGACCTCGGCGATCAGCTGCTCGGCGTCGGTGCGCGGCGGCACCGGCGGGGCGTCCCGCTCCGGCTCGGGGTCCGGCAGCGCGGCGCGGTCGACCTTGCCGTTCGGGGTGAGGGGCAGGTGGCCGAGCCGCGTCCAGACGCCGGGCACCATGTACGGCGGGAGCGCCGCGGCGGCGTGCGCGCGCAGCTCCTCGACCGGCGCCGGGCCGGTGACGTACGCGAGCAGCGTGTCGTCCCTGACCACGACGGCCACCTCGCCCGCCCCGGGGCAGGCGCGCAGCCGCGCCTCCACCTCGGCGGGCTCGACCCGGTGGCCGCGCACCTTGATCTGGTCGTCCAGGCGGCCGAGGAACTCCAGCCGCCCGTCGCGGCGCAGCCGCACCCGGTCCCCCGTGCGGTAGAGCCGCGCGCCGGGCGGCCCGGCGGGGTCGGTGGCGAACCGCTCGGCGGTGAGCGCGGGACGGCCGAGGTAGCCGCGGGCCACCCCGGCGCCGCCGACGTACAGCTCGCCCGGCACGCCGGGCGGCACGGGCTCGCCGCGCTCGTCCATCACGTGGACGGTGGTCTCGGCGATCGGGCGGCCGATGGGCGGGCGGGGACCGGGGTCGTCGCCGAGTTCGGCGGCGGTCGCGATGACGGTGGTCTCGGTGGGGCCGTAGGTGTTGAGCAGCCGCACCCGGCCGCCGAACCGCGCGCGCCAGCGGGACACGGCCGCCGCGTGGGCCTGCTCGCCGCCGAGGATCACCAGGCGCAGCGCGGCGGGCCAGCGGATCTCGTCGATGAGCTCCACCAGGCGGTGCCAGTACGCGGTCGGCAGGTCGAGCACCGTGATGCCGGGCGTGGCGGCCAGCACGTCGGGCAGCGTGGCGCCGCCGTCCGGCAGCGTCACCACGGTGGCGCCCGCCGCGAGGGCGGGATGGATCTCCTCGGCGTGGGTGTCGAAGCCGAGGGAGGCGAACTGCACGACCCTGTCGCCGGGGCCGAGCCCGTAGGCGGAGCGCATCCACCGCACCCGGGACGCCAGGTTGCCGTGCTCGACCACCACGCCCTTCGGGACGCCGGTCGAGCCGGAGGTGTACAGGACGTACGCAGCGTCCCGCTCCTCCGGCCCGGCGGCCCCCACGGGCGCGTGCGGCCCGGAGGCGCCCGGGGGTGTCTGGTCCGGGCCGGCTGTGTGCTCGGCCTCGTTGACGTCGACGGTGACGACGCCGGGGAGGGACAGGTGGCGGGTCTCGTGGTCGGTGACGACGAGGCGCAGGCCCGCGTCGCGGATCAGCGCGGACAGCCGTCCGGCGGGGTGCTCGGGGTCGAGCGGCAGGTACGCGGCGCCGGCGTGCCAGACGGCGAGCAGCGCGACCACCGAGGCGGGCGACCGGCCGAGGCAGACGCCGACGGTCTCGTGGCCGCGCAGCAGCGCGGCGAGCCGCCGGGCCCGCGCGTCCAGCCTGGCGTAGGTGAGCCGCTCGGTGCCGCACTCCACCGCGACCGCGTCCGGCGCGCGCCGGACCGTCCCGGCGATCATGGCGGGCACCGTGGGCGCGTCCGGCCACACCCGCTCCACGCCGGGGGACGGCACGCCGTCGCCGGGGGACAGGGCGGTGACGGGCGGCAGGGACAGCGCGGCGTCGTCGGCGGGGGTGCGCAGCGGGAGGGCCGTGACCGGGGTGCCGGGGTCGGCGGCGACCGCCTCCAGCAGGACGGCGAGGCGGGCGGCCATGTCCGCCACGGTGGCGGCCTCGAACAGAGCGGCGTCGTAGGCGAACTCCAGCGTGACACCCTCGGCGTGCCGCCACGCGTCCAGCGCCAGGTCCAGCTTGACGTGGTCATTGCGCGCCTCGAACGGCTCGGACGGCAGGCCGTCGAACGGCTCCCGCGCGCCGCTCTCCTCGCTGTGCAGGATGAACATGGTCTGGAACAGCGGCGTCCTGCTGGTGTCCCTGCCCGCCTCCAGCAGGCCTGGCAGCCGTTCGAAGGGGACCGCCCGGTGGGTGTGCGCGTCCAGCACGCTCTCGCGCACCGCGGCCAGCGACGCCGAGAACGGCGGGTCGCCGGACAGGTCGGCGCGCAGCACCATCGTGTCGGTGAGGTAGCCGACGACCCGTTCCAGCTCCACCCGGTCCCGGCCCGCCGTCGGGGACCCGACGGCGAAGTCCTTCTGGCCGCTGTGCCGGGCGAGCAGCACCTGGTAGGCGGCGAGCAGCACCATGAACAGCGTGGCGCCGTGCTCCCTGCCGGTGCGCTCCAGCGCCGCGGCCAGATGACCGGGAATCGTGACGCGGTGGTGGCCGGCCGGGCGGACGGCGGCGTCGCCGCGCGGCCGGTCGGCGGGCAGGTCCAGCGCGGGCAGCCCGCGCAGCCGCTCCCGCCAGTAGGCCAGCGACTCCTCGTGACGGCCGGAGTCCTCGCGCAGCCGTTCCCGGTAGGCGATGTCGCCCGGCTGGAGCGGCGGGGGCAGCGGGTCGCCGTCCACCCGGCGCCGTCCCGCTCCGTACAGGCGGGACAGGTCGTCGAACAGGACGTTCAGCGACCAGCCGTCGGCGGCGATGTGGTGGGTGACCAGGCACAACACGTGGTCGGCGGGCGACAGCCTGATCAGCGCCGCCCGCAGCGGCGCGGCGGCGGTGAGGTCGAAGGGGGCGTTGACCCGCGCGGCGACCGCCTCCCGGGCCGCCTCCTCCCCGTCGGCCTCGACGCGCTCGAACCGCGTGGTGGACGGCGGCTCGACCACGGCGAGCGGGCGGCCGTCGTCGTGCGGGTAGCGGGTGCGCAGGCCCTCGTGCCGCGCGGCGAGCAGGGTCAGCGCGCCGTCCAGCACGTGCGGGTCGAGCGGGCCGCGGATCCTGCGGACCAGGTAGACGTTCCAGGAGGCGTCCCCGGGGTCGAACCTGTGCAGGAACCACAGCCGTTCCTGGGCCGCCGACAGCGGGGCGGGGACGCCCGCGGGCCTCGGCTCGTACGGGGCGGAGCTCTCCTCGGCGCGGCCCGCGGCGGCGGCCAGCGCGGCGACGGTCGGCCCGGCGAACAGCTCGCGCACCGGCACCCGCACGCCGAGGGCGTCGGCGACGCGGGCGACCACCTTGGTGGCGAGCAGGGAGTGGCCGCCGAGGGCGAAGAAGTCGTCGTCCGCGCCGACGGGCGGCGCGCCGGGGTGGTCGAGCCCGAGCACCTCGGCGAACACCGCCGCGATCAGCCGTTCGGCGGGGGTTGCCGGGGGCCGGCCCCCGCCCGGCTCCACGGGGGCGGGCGCGGGCAGGGCGCGCCGGTCCAGCTTGCCGTTGGGGGTGAGCGGCAGCCGCTCCATCGCGACGAACACGGCGGGCACCATGAACGACGGCAGCCGGGCGGCCAGCGCGTCCCGGTCGGGCTCGCCCACGACGTAGGCCACCAGGGTCTGGTCGCGCACCGCGACGGCCGCCTGCCGCACGCCGGGCTGGGACTCCAGCGCGGCCTCGATCTCGCCGAGCTCGATGCGGTGGCCGCGCAGCTTGACCTGGCCGTCGGAGCGGCCGAGGAACTCCAGGGCGCCGCCCGCCCGGCGGCGCACGGTGTCGCCGGTGCGGTACAGGCGGGCACCGGGCGGGCCGAACGGGTCGGGGGCGAACCGTTCGGCGGTCAGCCCGGGGCGGCCCAGGTAGCCGTCCGCGACGCCGGCGCCGCCGATGACCAGCTCGCCGGGGACGCCGGGCGGGACCAGGTCGAGGTGCCGGTCCACCACGTGCACGCTCGTGCCCGCGATCGGGGCGCCGATGGACACCGCCGCCGGGTCCCGCGGCACCTCCCAGGCGGTGGACCAGATCGTGGTCTCGGTGGGGCCGTACATGTTCCACAGCCGTCCCACCTTGGCGCGCAGCTCGGCGGCGAGCGGCCTCGGCAGGGCCTCGCCGCCGACCAGGGCCGAAAGGCGGGGGCCGGTGAACCCGGCGGCCAGCAGGACGCGCCAGCCGGACGGCGTGAGCTGCACGTGGGTGACGCCGCCGTCCTCGATGAGGCGGGCCAGCGCCGCGCCGTCGCGGGCGACGCCGGGGCCGGCGACCACGGCGCGCGCGCCGGTGACCAGCGGCAGGTACATCTCCAGGCCGGAGATGTCGAAGGACGTCGAGGTGACCGCCAGCCAGACGTCGTCCCTGGCGGCGCCGAGCAGGTCGCGCATCGCGAGCAGGAACGCGGTGAGCGCGCGGTGCGGCACCACGACGCCCTTGGGCCGCCCGGTCGACCCCGAGGTGTAGAGCACGTACGCCGGGTCGTCCGGCCGCGGGCCCTCCGGAAGCCGGTCCACCGGCCGGGGATCCGGGGCGAGGACGTCGCCGTGGTCGGCGAGATCGGCGGAGTCGTCCGCCGTGCCCGGGTCCAGGGGGATCACCAGCGCGTCGTGCGGGGGCAGCAGGTGCGCCAGATCCGGCTGGACGAGCACGACGGCGGCGCCGGAGTCGCCGAGCACCATGGCGATCCGGTCCGGCGGGTAGCCGGGGTCGAGCGGCAGGTAGGCGGCCCCGGCCCGCATCGTGCCGAGGAAACCCGCGACGGTGGCCACCGACCGCTCGGCGAACACCGCCACCACGCTCCCCCGACCGGCCCCCGCGCGCAGCAGCCGCCGCGCCACCCCGTCCGCCGCCCGGGCCACCTCGGCGTAGGTCAGCGCGACCTCACCGTCCGCCGACCACCAGGACGGGCGCGCGGAGCCTGCATGAGAGCCGGGAGTGGCCGCGGACGCCGGGGAACCGGGGGTGGCGGCGGACTCGGCGGAGCCGGCGGTGGCCGCGGAACCCGGGGACACCGCGGCTCCGGGGAACTCGCGGGACTCCGGGGCCGGGGCGACGAGGGCGACGGCGTCCGGGGTGGTGGCGGCGTGGCGGGTGAACATGCCGACGACCGTCGGAAGTCCGTCGGGCGGCACCGGGGGGTGGCCGCCCTGCCGCAGGAGGGTCTCGCGCTCGGCGGCGTCGACGGCGAGCAGGCCGGACAGGGGGGCGGCGGGGTCGGCGACGGCGCGGGCGAGCAGGGACAGGTACGCCGAGGCGTACCCCTCGGCGGTCTCCCGGTCGAACAGGTCGGTGTTGTAGGTGAGGACCAGCCGCCGGCCGCCGTCCTCGCCGAACACGTCGAGCACCAGGTCGTGGTGCACCTGCAGGTATCCGGCGTCCAGCACCTCGGCGCGCACGCCGGGCAGCGCCAGCCGGGACTCCCCCATGTCGTGCAGGACCAGCATCGTCTGGAACAGCGGCGGGCGGCTGAGGTCGCGTTCGACGCCGAGCTCGGCGAGCAGCCGCTCGAACGGCACGTGCTGGTGCCGGTAGGCGTCCAGGGCGGCGGCGCGGGTGCGGGCGAGCAGCTCGCGGAACGCCGGGTCGCCCGACAGGTCGCCCCGCAGGACCAGCGTCCCGGAGAAGTACCCGATGAGCGGCTCGTACTCCAGCCGGTCCCGGCCGGCGACGGCCGAGCCGACGCACAGGTCGTCCTGGCCGCTGTACCGGGAGAGCAGGGCCTGGTAGGCGGCCATCAGCACCATGAAGGCGGTGCAGCGCTCGGCCGCGGCCAGCCGCCGCACCCCGTTCATCAGGCCGTCGGGCAGCGGCACGACCAGCGCGGCGCCGTTGGTGGTGGCCATGGGCGGGCGGGGGCGGTCGGTGGGCAGCTCCAGCGGGCGCGCCCCGGCGAGCCGCTCCCTCCAGTAGGCCAGCGCCTCGTCCCGCCCGCCGGGGAGGTCGCCGGCGCCGGAGTCGCCGAAATGCTCGCGTTGCGCGCGGGTGAAGTCCGCGAAGACGGCGGGCAGCGGCGGCAGCGGCGAGGGCTTGCCCTCGGTGAACGCCGCGTACAGCCGCGCCACCTCGTCGAGCAGCAGCTTCAGCGACCAGCCGTCGCAGACGATGTGGTGCACCACCAGGCACAGCACGTGGTCGTGCGGGCCGAGCGTGGCCACGGCGGCGCGCAGCGGCGGCCCGGCGGCGAGGTCGAACGGGCGGTTGGTGCGCTCGGCGAGGAACGCGGGCACCTCGTCCGGGGTGAGGTCGGCGCGCTCGACGGCGAACGTCCCGGGTGGCTCGGCGGTCTGCGCCGGGCCGCCGTCCCGGACGGGGAATCGGGCGCGCAGGGGAGCGTGCCGGGACACCACTTCACCCAGCGCTCTTTCCAGCGTTTCCACATCTAGTGGGCCACTTAACCTTAAAGTGCTGAACAAGTGATGCGAAGGATCACCGGGTTGTAGTTGGTCCAGGAACCACAAACGCTCCTGGCCATACGAAAGCGGGATCTGCTCGCGCATTACGTCGACACCTCTGGCCGGACTAAGGCAGGAAAAGGGGCTCTTGTCCGTTTTGTCCCGTCAGACAAGGGCTACCTGGGCGAAATGCATAGGTCTCAGTGATGGTGGGAACGCTCCCACGCCTCGAAAGGCTATGGATAGGGTTTGGCGACGTCAAGATGTCGTACATGTTTCGTCCGTAACGGGCTTTTTACCAGCATATTTACGGCAGGTGCCATGTCCGAAACAGCGCAAAGACCTGATCGTTCTTGACACTTCTTCGGCCACGTCCCTAGGGTCTTGGGAGCGCTCCCATATGCTGCTCCCCCTCGGAACGCCGCGCTGGAGGTCCCGTGTCGCATCCACTCCGGCCGGATAGGCCGAAACCACCTCGAAACACTCCGGGTGGGCGATCATGAACCCTACCCAGGCGGCGGTGGCCGCGATGTGGACTGAGCTGCTCGGCGTCTCCCCCGCCTCCCCCGACGACGATTTCTTCGAACTCGGCGGCCAGTCGCTCGCCATGGTCCAGTTCCTCGCGCGCGTGCAGGAGAGCTACGGAATCGAGCTGCCCATCGATCTGCTTTTCGGCGGCGACTTCACCGTGGCGGAGGCCGCGGCGGCGATCGACCGCGGCCGGCTGGAGGCCGCGGGCGACGAAGAGATCGCCGCGCTGCTCGCCGAGCTGGAGGGCATGTCCGACGAGGACGTGCTCGCCCTCCTCGCCGAGGAGGACTGACCGCCGCCATGCCCACCATGTTGCTGGTGACGCACGGCACCGACGGCGACGTGCTGCCGTTCGTCCGGCTCGGCCACGAGCTGCGCGCCGGCGGCCACGAGGTCACGCTGATCACGCACGCCCACTACGGGGTGCACGCCGAAGAGGCCGGTCTCGATTTCGTGCCGATCGACACCCCCGCGGAGTTCGAGCGCACCCTCGTCGACACCCCCGGCCTGCTGGACGGTCTCGGGTGGCCGGAGTTCTACGAGCGCAACGGGCTGTACGGCCAGATGGAGCTGGAGTTCGCCGCGATGGCCACGCGGTACCGCGCCGGGGAGACCGTGCTGGTGGGGCGGCACACCTCGGCGCTCTCCGTGCTGTTCGCCGCCGAGGCGCTCGGCGCGCCGTCCGCCTGGGTGGCGGTGGCGCCGATCCAGCTGATGGCCGCGCGCGGCGCGCTGCACGCCTACCGCCACCTGCTCGGGGACGGCATCGCCGGGGTGCGGCGGCGGCTCGGCCTCGAACCGGTCGAGGACTGGGACGCCTGGTTCGACTCGGCCACGCTGCAGGTCGGCCTGTGGCCGGAGTGGTTCGACCGGGCCGGGTCCCGGTCCCCGCGGCGGGTGCGGCTGACCGGGTTCCCGCTGCCCGACGAGGCCGAGGACGCGACCCTGCCCGCCGAGGCCGAGGAGGTCTTACGCGGGCCGGTGGCGCCGGTACTGGTCACCGGGGGGACGGGTCGCATGCTGCACCAGCGGTTCTACACCGCCGCCGTCGAGGGGGCCCGGCGCGCGGGACGGCCGGTGCTGCTGGTCGTCCGGCACCGCGACCTGGTGCCCGATCCCCTGCCGGACGGCGTGACGTGGTACCCGCGTCTGCCGTTCCGCGCCGTCATGCCGCGGGTGGCGGCGGTGGTCCACCACGGCGGCATCGGCACCCTCAGCCGCGCCCTGCGCGCCGGAGTGCCGCAGATCATCCTCGCCCACGGCGTCGACCGCCCGGACAACGCCGAGCGCCTGCGCCGCCGCGGCCTCGCCACCTGGCTCCACGCCCCACGCTGGACACCCGAGGAGGTGTCCGTCCTGGTCACCGCCGCCACCTCGAAGGGCCCGCTCTCCCCGGACGCCGTCCCCGAGGACCTCATCACGGCACCGGATCCCCCCGTGGCCGCCACAGGCCAGGGGACCGCCGGCGCCGCCGCAGGCCTGGATCCCGGCCACGCTGCCACGAGCCTGGAGCCTGGCGTCGCCGAGCGGGACGAGTCCGTCTCCCGGCCGGACCCCGGGCTCGCCGGCGGGCAGGGCCGGGAGGACGGGCTGCGGCGGGCGGCGTGGCTGATCTCGTCGCTGGCCGTCGCCCCGCCGTCCTACCCGCCGGACGACGACACCGGTCTCCCGGCGGGCGCCGGGCCCGGCCTTCCGGTGGTCGCCGCGAACGTCGCGGCACCCGATGCGTCCGGGGTGCTCGCCCCCGTCGCGGCGCCGGCGGGGACCCGCCCGGCGGGCGCGGGCGGCGGGGCGGCGGTCGAGGCGGCGCGGCGGCAGCTGGACCGGCTGTCGGCGGAGCAGCGGCGGGCCGTCGCGGAACGGCTGCGCGGACGGCTGTCCGGACGGGAGGCGTGATGCGGATCCTATTGGCCCAGAACATGTTCCACCTGCCCACACACGGCGGGGCGAACAAGTCCAACCGCATCATGCTCGAACAACTCGCCGCCCGCGGGCACACCTGCCGCGTGGTGGCGCCGCTGTCCGGCGCGCTGCGGCGCACCTCCCTGGCCAGGCATCTGGCCTATCTGGAGAACGCGGGCGCGCTGATCCGTTCGGTGACCGACGAAGCGGTGACCTACGAGTACCGCGGCGTGGTGGCGCACGCCGTCGTCAACCCGTCGCACCTGGCCCGGTGGGTGGGCATGGTCTCCGACGCGTTGAACCCGGACTGGATCCTGGTGCCGTCCGACGACCCCGGGCTCATCATGCTGGGCGCGGCGTCGCGGGCGGCACCCGGGCGGATCGTGTACCTCGCGCACACCCTGCAGCAGCTCCCCTTCGGCCCGGGCGCGTTCTACCCGAGCAGCGCGGGGACCCGCCTGGTGCGCAGCGCCGCGGGCGTCGTCGCGGTCAGCCGCGCCGCCCGCGACCACCTGCTGCGCTGGGCCGCCGTCGAGTCCACCCTCATCCACCCCCAGGTGTACGAGCGGGGCCCGGCCGCCGCGCCCGGCCCGGCCGGCGGGGCGGTCACGATGGTCAACCCGTGCGCGTACAAGGGCCTGCCGATCTTCCTGGCGCTGGCCGACGCGCGCCCCGGCGTGCGGTTCCTCGCGGTGCCGACGTGGGGCGCCACCGAGGACGACCTGGAGGCGCTGCGCCGCAGGCCGAACATCGAGCTGATGGACCCGGTGGACGACATCGGCGAGGTCCTGGCGCGCACCCGCGTGCTGGTGATGCCGTCGCTGTGGGACGAGACGTTCGGCTACACCGCGGTGGAGGCCATGCTTCGCGGCGTGCCGGTGCTGGCGTCGGACGTCGGCGGCCTGTCGGAGGCCAAGCTCGGCGTGCCGTACCTGCTCCCGGTGCGGCGGATCAGCGGGTACGAGGCCGGGTCGCACGCCCGCCCGGTGCCGATCGTGCCCGAGCAGGACGCCGGGCCGTGGCTGGACGCGCTGGACCTGCTGCTGACCGACCCGGCGCACCACCGCGACGTCGCCGAGCGCTCCGAGCGGGCCGCCGCGGCGTTCGTCGCCGCGCTGGACGAGGACGCGCTCGACCGCTACCTCACCACGCTGACCCCGGCCGAGGCTCCCGTCACCTCCCCGGCCGCCTCCGGCCTCGGCGACCCCCCGTCCGCCCGGTCGCTCGCCACCGTCGCCCGGCGCCGGGCCAAGGCACTGACCCCCGAGCGGCGCGCCGCGCTGGCGGCGCTGCTGGCCGCGCACTCGGCGCAGGATCCGCCGAAGCCCCCTCCCCCGCCCCCCTCGGAGCAAGGAGACAACGCACCGTGACCGGCATCGCGCAGGCGTACCGACCGCCCATCGCCGCAATCGCCGACGAGGACCTGGAGCTCCTCCTGCTCATCCGGCATTTCGAGCTCGCCCTGCTGGACCTGTTCGGCAAGGGCGCCCTCAACGGGACCACGCACACCTGCCTCGGACAGGAGTACATCCCCGTGGCCCTGCGCGGCCTGCTGCGCGAGGACGACTTCGTCTTCAGCAACCACCGGGGGCACGGCCACTTCCTGGCGCGCTACCCCGACCCGCGCGGCCTGCTCGCCGAGATCATGGGGCGCGAGGGCGCCCTGTGCGGCGGCGTGGGCGGCAGCCAGCACATCTACCACGAGCGGTTCCTGTCCACCGGGGTGCAGGGCGAGAGCCTGCCGGTCGCCGTCGGGGTCGGCCTGCGCCTCAAGCGGACCGGTCACGGGGCGCTGGCCTGCGCCTACATCGGCGACGGCACCCTCGGTGAGGGCTCGGTCTACGAGGCGCTCAACATGGCCAGGCTGTGGCGGGTGCCCCTGCTCGTCGTCGTGGAGAACAACGGCATCGCGCAGTCCACCCCGACCTCCCGGCAGATGTCCGGCACGGTGGCGGGGCGCGCGGCGGCGTTCGGGATCGGGTACCACCGGGTCACCACCGTCGACCTGGCGTGGATCCGCGACGAGCTCGGCCCGCTGGTCACCTCGGTGCGGCAGAACTCCGGGCCGCTGATCGTGGAGTTCATGACCCACCGGATCGGCCCGCACAGCAAGGGGGACGACTCCCGTCCCGCGGCCGAACGCGCGCACGCCGAGCTGTCCGGCTGGCACCGGGCGTACGAGGAGGCGTTCCCGGAACGGTTCGCCGAGGCCGACGCGCGGCAGCGTGAGACGGTCGCGGGCATCGTGGCCGAGGTCGCGGCCCGGCCGCCGGTCACGGGGGAGCTCGCGTGACCCGCGCGGAGCGGATCGTCGACAACCTGAACCGGGCGCTGCACGAGGCGATGGCCGCCGATCCGGCGCTGTACCTGCTCGGCGAGGACATCGCCGACCCGTACGGCGGGGCGTTCAAGGTCACCCGGGGGCTGTCCACGCAGTACGGCGCGCGGGTGATGACCACGCCACTGAGCGAGGGCGGGATCGTCGGCGTCGGCGCGGGCCTGGCCCTGGCCGGGGACAAGGCCATCGTCGAGATCATGTTCGGCGACTTCGCCGGGCTGGCGTTCGACCAGCTGCTGAACTTCGCCAGCAAGTCCACCCGGATGTACGGCCGCCGCGTCGAGATCCCGCTGGTGGTGCGCTGCCCCACCGGCGGCGGGCGGGGCTACGGCCCGACGCACAGCCAGAGCCTGCAGAAGCACTTCATCGGCATCCCCGGGCTGTCGGTGTTCGAGATGAGCCCCTTCCACGACGCGCGCAAACTGCTGCCGCACCTGCTCGGGCTCGGCGAGCCGTGCCTGCTGTTCGAGGACAAGGTGCTGTACACCCGGCGCCGCTTCCACGGCGACGAGGTGGACGACCTGTTCACCTTCGAGCTGGTGGGGCCGCCGCCGTACACCGCGTGCGTGCGGCTGGACGACGACGCCGAGCCGGACTGCACGATCATCGCGACCGGCGGGGTGACGCACCACGCGCTGCGTGCCATGCGGATGCTGCTGCTGGAGGACGAGATCACCACCCGGCTGCTGGTGCCCGCGCGGCTGTATCCCTTCGAGGCGGAGCCGCTGATGCCGCTGCTCGCCGGGTCGCGGCACGTGTGCGTGGCCGAGGAGAGCACCGGCGGCGGGACGTGGGGCGGCGAGGTCGCCCACGTGCTGCACGCGCGGCTGTGGGACTCGCTGCGCGGCCCCGTGCGCCTGGTGCACTCGGCGCCGGAGGTGATCCCGACGGCGCCCCACCTGGAGCGCGCCGTTCTCGTGGAGGACACCGCCATCCGCCAGGCGGTGCTGGAGGCGTTGAGATGACCGAGATCCGCGTGCCGAAGCTCAACAACAACGACACGCAGTACGTGCTGCTGGAGTGGATCGCCAAGGACGGCGCCGCGGTGCGCCGTGGCGACCCCCTGGCCGTCCTGGAGACCTCCAAGGCCGCCGAGGAGATCACCGCCGAGGGTGACGGCCTGCTCGGTCACCTGCTGCTGGAAGGCGCCGACTGCGAACCGGGCCAGCTCATCGCCCACCTCACCCCCGCCGTCGTCCTGCCCGCCGACCGGACCCCCGCCGATCTGCCCGCGACCGTCCTGTCTCCCGCGGACCGGACCTCCGCCGACGTGTCCGCGACCATCCTGTCCGCCACCGACCGGCCCCCCGCCGACGTGCCCACCGCCGTCCTGTCCCCCGCGGACCTCCCGCCGGTCCCCAGCAGCCCCGCCGGGCTCGCGCCGGTGGACCTTCCCCCGATGGAGGCCCCCCGGGAGGCGGGCGGACCGGTGATCACGAGCAAGGCGCGGGCACTGATGGAACGCCACGGCATCGGCGACGACGCCGTACGCGCCCTGGGAAAGAAGATCGTGCGCGAGTACGACATCGAGGCGCTCGCCGACGCACCGGGCCACGCCACCGGGCCAGGGCCCACCACCGGGCCAGGGTCCGCCACCGGGGCCGGTGCCGCCGTGATCCCCGGTTCCGCGCCGGTCCCCGGTTCCACCCCGGTCCCCGGTTTCGCCGCGGACGCCGCGAACGGACACGCGTCCCGTGGGGGCGGTGCGGGGACGGTGCCGTTGTCGCGGGCGCAGCGGCGGACGGCGGCCGTGGTGGAGCTGTCGCACCGGACCATCCCGCCCGCGTACACCGTGATGAAGGTCGACATCGGGGCCGCGCTGGCCGCCGGGCGGGCCCGCACCAGGGAGCTGCGCACGCTGGTCGGGCTGACCGAGCTGCTGGTGCACGCGATCGGCGGGCTGCACGAGCGCTTCCCGCTCTTCTTCGCCTCCCCGGTGGACGGCGGCGCCGTGCGGCCGTCCGAGGCGGCGCACGTGGGCGTCACCTTCGACGTCGGCAAGGGCCTCGTCATCCCGGTGGTCAAGGACGTCTCGTCGCTCGGGCTGAAGGAGATCTCCCGCGCGCTGCTGGACCTCCGGATGCGGGCCATGCGCGGCGGCCTGCGGGAACGCGACCTCGGCGGCGCCAACATCGTGCTCGCCCTGCACAACGAGCCCGGCGTGGTGCTCGCCGTGCCGATCGTCTTCCCCGGCCACACCTGCGCGCTGTCACTGGCCGCCCCCTACCCCGAGGTGGTGCCGGCCGAGGACGGCGGCTTCACGGTGCGCGAGGTGGTGCACGTCGGCGCCGCCTACGACCATCGGGTGGTCAACGGCCGCGACGTCATCCTCTTCCTCACCGCGCTGCGCGACGCGCTGTCCTTCCCGGAGCACGGCGCGACCGGCGGAGCCGCCTCATGACGGTGGACGAGACGGAACGGTGGCCCGCCGGGCTGCCCGCGCACCGCAGGGAGCTGGCGGCGCGGCTGCTCGCGGCGCGGCGCAGGCCCGCCGGGGACGCCGTGCCCGTCGTGCCGAGGGACGGCGGCCTGCTGGAGTGCTCGCCCGAGCAGCGGCGGCTGTGGCTGGCCGCGCAGGCCGACCGGCACTCCGCCACGCCCAACGTGACGATGGGCCTCGGGCTCGCCGGGCCGCTGGACCTGGCGGCCCTCGCCAGGGCTCTCACCGCCCTCACCGACCGGCACGAGACCCTCCGCACCGTCTTCGTGAACTCCGGCGGCGAGCCGCGCCAGATGGTCCTCGCCAGGGCCGAGGCGCCGTTCACCGTGGTGGACCTGACCGGCGACCCGGACGGCGAGCGGACCGCCCGCGAAATGGCCCTGGCGGCCGGCAGCGAGCGGTTCGACCTCGCCACCGGCCCCCTGCTGCGCCTCACCGTCTACCGGCTGTCGCCCTCCGAGCACCGGCTCCTGCTCGTCCTGCACCACATCGCGTGCGACGGCGGCTCCCTCGGCGTCGTCGCCGGCGACCTGGCCACGCTGTACGGCGGGGGCGCCCCGCCTCCACCACCCGCCGTCCGGTACGCCGACTACGCGGCCTGGGCGGCGGGGCGGGCCCGTCCGCTGGCGGAGCGGCGGCTGCCGTTCTGGCGGGAGCGGCTCGGCGGCGACCCGCCGGTGTGCGCCCGCTTCCCGGCGGAGCAGGCCGAGGCGCGGGAGACCCGGCGCACCGGGACCGTCTCGCTCCCGGTGGGGGCGGCGCTGATGGACGCGCTGCGCGGCGGGTCCGCGACGCCGTTCGTGACCGTGTTCGCGGCCTTCCTGGTGCTGCTGAACCGCGTGCGCGCCGAGACGGGCGGCGGCGCGGGGCCGGGGATCACGGTCGGCACCGCGGCGGCGGGCCGGTCGCGGCGGGAGTTCGAGCCGATCGTCGGGTGCTTCGCCAACATGGTGCCGGTGCACGTCCGCGTGGACGGCGCCCTCGGCTTCCGCGCGCTGGTGGAGACCACCCGCCAGGAGCTCGGCGCGGCGCTGGCCAACGAGATCCCGTTCGACACCCTGGTGTCCGGCCTCGGCGGCCGGCGGCGGCCCGGCGTGCACCCGGTCTTCCAGATGGCGTTCATCCAGCGCGACGACCCCCGCCCGCCGGACGACTGGCCCGGCCTGCTGGCCTTCGAGTGGGGCCAGGAGGTGGACGACACGGCCTACGACCTGACGCTCACCATGACACCGCACCACGCGGGCCACGACCTGATCCTCACGCACCGCCTGGACCGGGTGTCCCGGCGGGCCGCCGCCGCGCTCGCCACCGCCTTCGAGACGCTGCTCACCGCCCTGTCGATCTCGCCGGACGTCCCGGTGGACGATCTGGCCCTCCCGGACCTGGACGGGCTGGGCGGGGCCCCGGCGGCCGTGGAGGGCCCGGCCCGACCAGCGGCGGAGGTCGTGGTGGACGAGGCCCTGGCCGCGGAGGCGGGCCGGATCTGGTGCGAGGTCCTCGGGGTGCCGCGGGCCGAGCCGGACGCCAATCTGTTCGAGCTCGGCGGCGACTCGCTGGCGGTCACCCGGATCGCGGCGCTCGTGAAGGAGCGCCTCGGGGTCGAGATCCCCGCGTGGGCCGTCTTCGAGGCACCGACCGTCACAGGACTGGCCGTCGCGCTCGCCGTGTCACGAGGGAGACCCGCGGCGCGCGATTGACACCCACGGGCTGTCAAGCCGCACGCCGGCGGCCCGTGGGGACTGGTGGGGAGGCGTGGGACCGGGGCTCGGTGCCCGCTGCCCTCATATCGTCCGAACTGCAGATATATCCACCCGAGTCATGAGCCGCGACTCCAGTTGATATTGACCGAAATGGTTGACGCTCCCATCGAAAGCCTTTAACTTGGCACGCTATGGGAGCGCTCCCACCGTGCGTCGCGCTCCGGGATCGGCACCGATCGCGGAGGGCCCGTACGGGCGTTCCCCGCACTCTGTGTCACCCGGATCAAAGCGTTCACAACGTCGATGAGAGGATTCCCCCGTGCCTCAGTACGTCCTCCGCGGTGGCGACTTCCACGCCGAGATAACACAGCGGGGCGCGGCCCTGCGCGTGCTCCGGCACGCCGGCCGCGACGTCGTGGCGACCTGGCCGGAGGCCGGCCCCGTCCCCCACTACAGCGGGACCCTGCTGGCCCCCTGGCCGAATCGCCTCGGCAACGGCCGCTACACCTTCGGCGGCGAGACCCTCACCGTGCCGATCAACGAGCCCGAGCGCGGCCACGCGCTGCACGGCCTGGTGGCGTTCGCCGACTGGGAGGCCGTCGAGGTGAGCACCGTCGAGGACGACCAGAGCCTCGCGCGGTTCGAGCACGTCATCGAGCCGACCCCCGGCTATCCCTTCCGGGTGGCCCTCCAGGTCGGCTACAGCCTCACCGCCGAGGGCCTCACCACCACCCTGACCGCGGAGAACGTCGGCGACCGGCTCGCCCCGTACGGCTGCGGCCCGCACCCCTGGCTGATCGCCGACGGCGGCGCCGAGACGGGCTGGGCCCTGGAGCTGCCCGCCGAGCGGGTGCTGCTGACCGACGAGACCCTGCTGCCCCTGTCGCTCGGGCCCGTGGACGGGACGCCGTACGACTTCCGGGTGCCGCGCGAGCTGGCGGACACCGTGCTCGACCACGCGTTCACCGGCCTGGACACCGCCCCGGGCGGCACCACACAGGTGCGGCTGCGCGGCGCCGCGGGCGGGGTGCAGATCGCCTGGGACGCCACGGCCATGCCCTGGGTCCAGGTCTGCACCGGCACCGGCTTCGGCCACCGCGGCATCGCGGTGGAGCCGATGACCTGCCCGCCGGACGCCTTCAACTCCGGCACCGACCTCGTCGTGCTCAGCCCGGGAGACAAGCACGAGGTGAGCTGGACCGTATCCGTGCTGTGACCGAAGGCGACCCCCCCGCCGCGCTCATGGCCGAACCTCCGCCGCCGGCGGGGCACGTGGCCGCCTGACCCGACCACCCCCGAGCCGAAGTGATGGAAACGATGGATAGCCGGACCAAGCAGCGGTTGACGACCGCGCAACTAGGCACGCTGATACGCGGCGCGCTCGGCACCGAGGTGACGAGCGCCGAAGAACTCGTCGACGGCTTCGCCAACGCCGTGTGGCTGCTGACCCTCGGCGACGGCCGCCAGGTCGTGCTGAAGGTCGCGCCGCCGCCCGATCTGGACCTCCTGCGCTACGAGCGGGCCCTGCTGCGCACCGAGGCCCTGGTGTACCACCTGGCCGCCCCCGCGGGCGTGCCGCTGCCCCGCCTGCTGCACTCGGGCTTCGACGACCCCGAGCTGGGCAGCGACTACCTGATCATGTCCGCCCTGGACGGCGTGCCGTGGAACCAGGCGTCCCTCCCGCCGGAGGACGACGCGGCGCTGCGGCACGAGCTCGGCGGCCACATCGCGGCGCTGCACACCGTCCCCGGCGAAGGCGTCTACGGCTACCCCTACGCCGGGCTCACCGGGCCGACGTGGCGTGACGCGTTCCTCGTGATGTCCGGGGCCCTGCTGGACGACGCGGTGCGCTACGGCACCCCGCTGCCGAACTCACTGGTGGACATCGCGGGCGCGATCCACTCCAACGCCTTCGCGCTGGAGGCGGTGACCGCACCCACGCTGGTGCACTTCGACATCTGGCCCGGCAACGTGTTCCTGACCCCCGGCAGGCCGCCGCGCGTCCAGGCGCTGATCGACCACGAGAGGGCCTTCTGGGGGGATCCGCTGGCCGACTTCGTCACCCCCACCATCTTCGGCGAGCTGCGCGACGACGATCCGATCCTGGCCGGCTACCGCGAGGCGGGCGGGCGGCTCGACCTCACCCCCGACGCCATGAAGCGCGACGCGCTGTACCGGGTGTACCTGTACCTCATCCTGCTGATCGAGGACGGCCCGCGGCAGTACCCCGAGGAGTCCTACGCCCGGATCCGCGACCTCGCGACGGCCGGGCTGACCAGGAGCCTGGCGTTCCTCAAGCAGTGATGACGGACCACGCCGGGGCGTCTCGCCCGCCGGTACCCCACGCAACGGTGCGCCACCGGCCGCGACCAGCGCCGCCTCGTCGGCAGCGCCGCCCACGGCCCGGGGCCCGCGACGCATGATCCGCGCCCGGCCGTCCACGGCCCGCATCCGGCCGGGCGCGGTTCCCGTGCCGCGCTCCCCTGCTCGGCACCCCGGACGGCCGCCCCGGGACAGGTTCCCTGGGCGGCCGTCCGGCTGTCGTACGTCCCCATGTCAGGCGTCGGCGCGCTCGGACTTGCCGGCCACGAGCCGGTCGTCGGGGTGCCGCGTCGGGTGGGTGTCGGGGCCGGTGTGCTCGGCCCTGTCGTCCACGCCGTCGCCGTCACGGTCCAGCGCGTGCCGCCCGGCGGGCGCGGGGGCCTCGTCGGTGGCGGGCGCCGCCTCGGGGGCGGTCCGGGGACGCGGGGCGGTGGCCTCGAGGCGCTGCTGCAGGGTGCGCTTCTCCTCCTCCAGCCGGCGGACCCGGTCCCGCGACTCGGCGCGGGCCGCGAGCTGCTTCCTGCGGCGCACGCCGGCGCGGCGCATGCCCATGGTGAAGAACATCAGGCCGAGAAGGAAGACCGCCGCGGTCGCGGCCCCGGCCAGGAACAGCTCCAGCTCGTTGAACTGGAGAACACGGTCGTAGACGGTGACGGACGTCGCCACGCCACCGGTTCCGTCGTTCGCCACCGCGACCAGAGCCGCGCCGGCGATCACGATCAACAGTAGGCCCAGCAGTATCATGTGCCTCAACTCCACGTCGCTCGGTGCCGGCCGCTTTCGCTGCCGCGCACCGACTGCCCGCGAGCACGCCTTTTATGCCTGGCGATCACCCACGGGTTCTGCGGCGGCGCGGCGCGTCCGGCTCGGGAGGTCGAACAACCAGGTGGCGCGGGCCTTCCGCAGCGCCGTCTCGGCGAGCAGGCACAGGACCACGACCAGCGCGGTCATCAGGATCGGATGCAGGGCCGCGAGCACGTACCACGACGCCGGGCCCCGCGCGGCGGACAGCGGCCCGGCCAGCGCGTGGTCCAGCAGGGCGAGCACCGGCATGTGGATCACGTAGACCGGCAGCGTCCTGCGGCCGAGCCGGGCCAGCCCTTCGCCCACCGCGGGGACGGCGGCGAGCAGGGGCGCGGCCGACACCCCGAAGGCCACGGCGAGGGCGCAGACGGCGGGCCAGACCCCCGGCAGGCGCTGCGCGCCCGCGACCGTCATGACGGCGAGCGCCGCCGCGTACCCGGCGCCGAGCAGGGCGGCCCGCCGGGCGCCCGTGGGGGCGGCGAGCCGTTCCAGGTGCGGGCGCAGGTACAGGCCCGCCAGGAAGAACACCAGGTTCTGCAGCAGCGAGGCGCGGTTGCCCGGCAGGGGCGCCGGCCAGGCCGCCACGGCGATCGACAGGGCGAGGGCGGCGGTGATCAGCAGCGGGGCGGGGACTCGGCGCAGTGCCTTGGCGAGGGTGAAGTACAGCGCCAGCGCGTAGAGGTACCACAGGTTGGGCGGCGTGATGATCAGCTGTTCGGCGAACCCGGCGGGGTCGTGCGCGCGGGTGGTGTCGAAGCCTGGCGTGAGGCCGAGCAGCACCGTGTGGATCGACACCCACAGGACGTACAGGTAAAGGAACCGCGCCACCCGCGTCCGGGCCACCGTCGCCCAGGGCCGCCGGAGCGCGCGGGCCGCGAACATCCCCGAGATGGTGAAGAACAACGGCATCCGCAGGGTCAGCAGCAGGTCCCCCAGCGTCCCCCAGGCCCCCGGTACCGGCACCTCCACCCGCCAGCCGATCCTCAGGTAGTCCTTCGTGATCACATGCCAGAGGACCACCAGCAGGATGCACGCCCCCTTGGCGGCGTCCGCCCACACCTCCCGCCGGACCGCCTCCCGGCCGCCGGGCCACACGGGCGAGGACATCGCCGAACCACCTCCGGGGAACCGTCGCGCCGCCTCCGGCGCGCTCCGGCCTCACCCTGGGCGGAAAGGTTCTCCACCCGGCCGCCACCGTGTATCCACCACCGCTCGGCCACGTCTCAGCCGTGTATCAGCGCGCGCCGCCCCACCCGGAACCCACCGCCGTACGGGGAGGGTGGTGGGGTTGTGGCCGGTCGGCGTGCTCATCGGGCCGCCCCTTGTAGGGTCGGATGGGTCGTATTTCGCATCTGGGGGGAAATGTCGGACCTGGGGACCGGGGAGGCGTCGGCGGCATCCGTCCTGGTGCTGCTCGTCGAGGACGACGAGGTGATCCGCACGGCGGTCGCGATGGCGCTGGAGCGCTACGGCTACCGCGTGGCCGTGGCGGGCGACGGCCTGGACGGGCTGGAGCTGTTCCGGGAGCGGCGGCCCGACCTGCTGCTGCTCGACGTGATGCTGCCGGGGCTGGACGGCATCGGGCTGTGCCGCAGGATCAGGGAGTCCAGCACGGCCCCGATCCTGATGATGTCCGCCCGGGGCGACGCGCTGGACGTGGTGGCGGGCCTGGAGGCCGGCGCCGACGACTACGTCGTCAAGCCCGTCGACACCCCCGTCCTGGTGGCCAGGATCCGCTCCCTGCTCCGCCGGGCCGCCTTCCCGCCCGAACCGTCACCGGGCCTCCCCGGCGAACCGGCCGCCTCCGCCCACCACCCGGGCCCGGGGCCGGCCCGTGAACCGGCCGGCTCCGCCCGCCACCCGGGCCTTGGGTCCAGCCGTGAACCGGCCGGCTCCACCCGCCACCCCGGCCTTGGGTCCGGCCGTGAACCGGCCGGCTCCACCCGCCACCCCGGCCTTGGGTCCAGCCGTGAACCGGCCGGCTCCGCCCGCCACCCAGGTCTTGGGTCTGGCCGTGAACCGGCGCCGGGCTCCGCCGCCGGACCGGACCTCTACACCGGGGACCCCAGGGGGCTGCTGGTCTTCGGCGACCTGGCCATCGACCCCGCCGGCCTGGAGGTGTTCCGGGACGGCGCGCCGATCGCCCTGTCCCCCACCGAGCTGCGACTGCTGCTGGAGTTCGCGGCGCACCCGGGGATCGTGCTGGACCGGCAGACGCTGCTGAGCGACGTGTGGGACTACGGCTGGGACGGCGACACCCGCGTGGTCGACCTGTGCGTGCAGCGTCTGCGCAAGAAGATCGGCGCCGACCGGGTCGAGACGGTCCGCGGCTTCGGCTACAAGCTCCGGCGCTGACCATGTGGGACTCCTTGAAGGACGCGGCGGACGCCCTGCTGAACCCGAGATCACTGCGCTGGAAGATCGCGGCGCTGGTGACCGTGGCGTGCTGCGCGGTGGCGCTGGCCGTCGGGGTGCTGGTCCACCGCAGCACCTACGAGCTGTCCATGAGCGCGGGCGGCGAGCGGGCCCTGACCGCCCTGACGTCCGAGGTGGACACCTACCTCCGCACCGGCCGCTTCCCCGCCGCCGAGGACCCGCGGGCGCTCCCGCCCGCCCTGGAGCAGGCGGCCGGCGACGGAGAGCCCGTCACCTGGTACGACGACCGCCGCCCCGACGTCCCGTGGATGTGGGCGGCCAGGCGCGTCGGCGGCCGGGTGTTCGCCCTGAAGGTCGACATGGGCACCGATCTGCGCAGCCGCCAGGCCCTCGACCGCCACATCGTGCTGGCCGCCCTGGCGGCCCTGGCCGTCGTCGTCCCCCTCGCCGCCCTCACCGCCGAACTCCCCAACCGCCGCCTGCGCCGCGTCGCCCGCACGGCCCGCCGCATCGCGGCGGGCGACCTGGACGCCCGGACCGCGGAGGGCCTCCGGGCCCGGGGCGGGGACGAGATCGCGGAGATCTCGGCCACCGTGGACACGATGGCGGACAGCCTGCGGGCCCGGCTGCGCACCGAGCAGCGTTTCACCGCCGACGTCGCGCACGAGCTGCGCACCCCGCTCATGGGCCTGGTGACCGCCTCCGGGCTCCTGCCGGACGGCACCGCCACCGAGCTGGTCCAGGACCGGGTGCGGCTGCTGCGGGCCCTGGTGGAGGACCTGCTGGAGATCTCCCGCCTCGACGCGGGCGCCGAGCACGCCGACCCGCGTCCCGTCCCCCTGGCCGCCGTCGTCGAGGCCTCCCTGGCCAAGACGGGCCTGCACGCCCATGTCGAGGTCACCGGCTCCCCCACCGCCGACACCGACCCGCGCCGCCTGGACCGCATCGTCACCAACCTGATCGTCAACGCGCACCGCCACGGCCGCCCCCCGGTCGAGATCACCGTGACCGGGAACACGATCGCCGTCCACGACCACGGCCCCGGCTTCCCGCGGCCCCTCCTCGCCCACGGCCCCCAGCGCTTCCGCACCGCTGCCCCCGAACGCGGCCAGGGCCACGGCCTCGGCCTCACCATCGCCCAGGGCCAGTCCGAGGTGATCGGCGCCACCCTCACCTTCACCAACCCCCCGGAGGGCGGCGCCACCGCCACCGTCCGCCTGTGAGCCGTCCCCTCACCGGCCTAAGAGCGTGCGTGCGGAAAACCTGTGCGCCGCCCCTCACCACGATCACTAATCTGGCGGGGTCCCCGGAGAAAGGGCCCCGAACGTGGACACCCTGGAAACCCTCGTCGTCGCCAAGCGGTTACGCGTCCCCCTCGACGTCCCGGACGACGCCACGCCCGGGTGGGGAGAGGTGGCCGCGCGCCAGCTCGACGCCGCGCTGCTGAGCGTCGGCTTCACCTGCTCGCCCGCTCTGCTCGCACGGCTGTCCCGGCTGCCCGGTGAGACGGTGATCGACCTCGGGACGCGGGTCCTGGCCACGGTGCGCCGCCTGGTGGGCGACCACGTGCGGCACAACTCCTACTTCGTCGACTTCCCGGCGAACGTCCCGGCCACGCTGGACTTCTGGGCGGGCCTGCTGCGCGAGGCCATGCTCGATCCGGTCGGCGCCGAGCGTCTCCAGGCGACGGGGCCGGCGCTGAACCTGCTCAGCCTGCCCGGCTACGGCGAATACCGGCACACCTACGCCGACCTTCTCGCCGCGCACGCCGAACTGATCCCGCTCGCCGGGGACCGGGTCACCGTGCTGGAGCTCGGCGGTGATCTGGAGTCGGAGGTCCGGGAGCTGTACTTCTCCCTGGCGGGCTCGGAGGCGCCGCTCGCCGCCGAGGACCTCGCCGTCCTGCGGACGCTCGCCGCGTCCTGCGCCGCGGAGCCGGAGCGCATCCCGGTGCGCGAGAACCGCGCCGTCGTCAACGAGGTGCGGCTGGCCGCCGGCCGCCCCCTGCTCGTCGACACGGTGACCGACGTGCTGCGGCTCGCCGCCGGCTGCTCCGGCGGCGACGTCACGCTGGCCGCCCCGGCCCGGTTCCGGTCGTTCCGCCGTGCCGAGCGCCGCGCCCTTCTCCAGGCCCTGGACGCGGTCGCGACGCCGGCCCGGCTCGGCGACGTGAACCGTCACCGGGAGCAGTGGAAGCGGCTCGGCGAGCGGCTGCACCCGCACGAGCACCCGCGTTTCCCGCGCGCCGCCCACGTCTTCGAGGTCGCGCGGGGCGCGCGCCGTGCGCCCGGTCTCGACGGCCGGGTCGAGGAAGCCCTGGCCGCCGGCCGTACCGCGGACGCCGTCGAGCTGCTGGGGAACGCGCCGGGTGCGCTGCTGCGCCGCCTGGACCACCTGCTGCGGACCGGCCCGTCCGTGCCGGCCGTGCTGGACGCCGTGGCGAGGGCCGTGCCCGGGGCCTCCGGCCGGGTCCTGCTGTCGCTGCGCGAGCACCTCCAGAATCGGCTCACCCCGGCCGCGGGCCGCGTGTTCGCCAACCGCCACGGCCGGGCGTGGACGTCGCCCGACACCCGTCCGCCGATCGCGCGTGAGGCGCTGGAGCCGGTGATCGGCGTCCTGGACGAGGAGATCGCGCGCCGCCTGCCCGGCCTCGGGGAGCTGGTCGTCGATCCCGACGCGCTGGACGTGGCCCTGCCGCTGTCGGGCAAGGCCGTCGCGCCCGGCCTCGGTGTGCTTCCCCGCGGTTCGTGGTCCCCGGTGAACGGGGAACTGCTCAGGTTCTT
Organism: Sphaerisporangium aureirubrum; assembly: GCF_042658925.1. Taxonomy (NCBI): domain Bacteria; kingdom Bacillati; phylum Actinomycetota; class Actinomycetes; order Streptosporangiales; family Streptosporangiaceae; genus Sphaerisporangium; species Sphaerisporangium aureirubrum. Next base: position 126,909 of record NZ_JBHSRF010000005.1, on the reverse strand, counting down.
CGTCCACTGGCGCCAGACCGCGCAGCGCACCGACTACGACCTGTCGGCGCTCATGCTCGACGCCTCCTACGGCAGTCCCAGGCACATCTCGTGGACCAGCCACACCAACCGCTTCGCCACGTACTCCGGGGACATCACCAGCGCCCCCGAAGGCGCGACCGAGTTCATCGACGTCGATCTCACCGCGGCGACCCGGCCCATCGTCATCCCGCAGGTGCACATCTACGCCGGCGAGCGGTTCGACGAGGCGGCCGAGGCGTTCTTCGGGTTCATGACCCGCGACGCCGGGCAGCGGGGCATGCCGTTCGAGCCGCGCACCGTGCGCATGAAGTCGGATCTCCGCGGCTCCGGGCGGATCGCGCTGCCGATGGCCTTCCTCCGCGGCGACGACGGGACGTGGCGGGCGAAGTGGCTGCACCTGTACCTGAAGGGGCACCCGAACTTCAACCAGGTCGAGGGCGACCGGATCACCGCGTCGCTGCTGGTGCGCTCGATCGTCGAGCGTGACTACCTGCCGGTCCGCTACCTGACCGATCTCCTGCGCGCCAAGGGGTCCCCGGGCGGGCCCACCACCTATATCGGCTTACGGGCTCCGGCCGATCTCCCGGCGGGCACGCGGGTGTACACGCCCGGCACGCTGCACGAGCTGATCCCCGCCTGATACGGTCGGAGCCGCGAGGCCATGGGAGCGCTTCCTTCCACATCTGCAAAATGTCATCCAGCGTTCCCGCCTTCCTCGCACCCCGGCCGCGAGGCCATTCGAGGGCTTCCTTCTCCTGGTTCGACTCCAGACGGCGCCGCAAGGCGCCGCCGGCATCCAGCTCCCGAGCCTTCCTCCGGCCGGCCGGCCTCCACACCTCCGTGTGCGCGCCCAACCTCCGTGTGCGCGCCGAATCGACGCCGGATGCCCCGTCGCGACCGGCGGCGGGGCACCGCGCGTCATCCCCGGACCGGGCGGCCCGCCCGGCGGTCAGCCCTCGCCCAGGACCGCGCGCAGGCGGGAGGCGAAGCCGGCCGGGTCCTCGGCGAAGGCGATGTGGCCGCCGGGGAACAAGGTGGGCTCGGTGCCGAGGGCGGCGGCCAGGGCCCGGGAGGTGCGGTCGCAGATCTCGCCGGCGGAGTCCTCGCCGATGCCGACCACGACCCGCGCGGAGACGGCGCGCAGGGTGGCCACGTCCGGCTGCCAGCGGACGGTGGGGCGCATCTCGTGGGCGAACCAGTGATGCTCGTCGGCGACCACCTGAGGGTCGCGCTCCCCGCCGAACATCTGCTCGATCACGACGTCCGGCATGGGGATGTTCGCCTGGGCCATGAACTTCTTCCAGGCTCCGGTGACGTCGCCCGCGAGGTAGGCGGCGATGAGGTCCTCGGTCTGCTCGCGGAGCCGCTCGCGGTCGTCGAGCAGCTCGATCAGCGGAGCCTCGTGCGCGACGACGGTGCTCACCTGCTCCGGATGGGCCTCGGCCAGGGCCAGGGCGCTGACGGCGCCGCCGCTGGAGCCGAGGATCGCCGCGGGACCGGCGCCGAGGTGGGCGATGAGGTGCGAGAGGTCGTCGGCCCGCATCTCGGGGGTGGAGTCCCGGCCGGGCCGGTCCAGCGGGCTGCGGTTGACGCCGCGCGGGTCGGTGGTGAGCACGGTGTGGGTGCCGGCCAGCAGGTCGGCCAGCGGCGCGAAGGCCGCGGCGTCCATGGGGGCGCCGACGAGCACCACGAGGGGCCCGGCGCCGCGCACCTCGTAGTACAGGGTCGCGTCCGGGACCTTGAGGGTGCCGGTCGTGGCGGGAACACTAAAGGTGGTCATCAGGATCCTCCTGCGTATGCGCGTGTGAACGTTCGTTCGAGAGTTGGACTCCCGCCCCAGGGTGGAGTCATCGGTCCCGGGGGCAGGATTTTCTTTACGAAGCACTCCCCGGTGTGAAATGATTTCAACGGGTGATGAATATGTCTGGTACATGTGTGATCGCCGGAGGGGGCCCGGCGGGGGCGGTGCTGGGACTCCTGCTCGCCCGGTCCGGCATCGAGGTGACGCTGCTGGAGAAGCACAAGGACTTCCTGCGGGACTTCCGCGGGGACACGCTCCACCCGTCCACCCTCCAGGTCATGGACGAACTCGGGCTCGCGGACCGGGTGGCGGCGCTGCCGCACCGCAAGACGACGGCCTTCTGGCTGTTCACCGACGACGGGAGGAGGACCCCCGTCGCCTCCCTCAAGGGCCTCAAGTCCAAATACCCGTACATCGCGTTCGTCCCGCAGTGGGACTTCCTCAACCTGGTCACCGAGGCGGCCAGAGAGTACCCGAACTTCCGCCTGATCATGGAGGCCGAGGTCACCGGGGTGATCCGTGAGGGCGGGGCCGCGAAGGGCGTGCGCTACCGCGACGCCGCCGGGGAGCACGAGCTGCGCGCCACACTGACCGTCGGGGCCGACGGCCGCGGCTCGGACGTGCGCCGGGCGGCCGGGCTGGTGCCCGTGGAGCGCGGCGCGCCCATGGACGTCGTGTGGTTCCGCCTCCCGCGCGAACCCGGCGACTTCGAGGACTCGTTCCTGCGCGTCTCCTCCGGCAACATGATGGTCGCGATCAACCGGGAGACCTACTGGCAACTGGCCTACCTGATCCCCAAGGGCGCGTTCGAGAAGCTGAAGGCCCAGGGCATCGAGGAGCTGCGGGCGTCGGTCGCCCGCCTCCTGCCGTTCCTAGCGCCCCGCACGGGCGAGCTGGAGGGCTTCGGCGAGGTCGGGGTGCTGCGGGTGGCCCTGAACCGCCTGCGCCACTGGTACCGCCCCGGCCTGCTGCTGATCGGCGACGCCGCCCACGCCATGTCCCCGATCTTCGGCGTGGGGATCAACCTGGCGGTCCAGGACGCGGTCGCCACCGCGAACATCCTGGCCGAGCCCCTGCGCGAGGGCCACGTCCCGGTGGCGCTGCTCCGCAAGATCCAGCGCCGCAGGACCCTCCCCACGGTGATCACGCAGTCTGCCCAGCAGTTCGTCCAGAACCGCCTCATCCGCCCGGCGCTGGACGGTTCCCGGGGCCCCACGCGACTGCCGTTCAACCCGTCCCGCGTCCCCCTCCTCACCGCCGTCGCCCGCCGTTTCCTCGGCCTCGGCGTCCTGCCCGAGCACGTGCGCACCCGGCCGCATCCCCCCAGCGGGTGAGGGGATTCTCACGATGCGATTTTCTCGCCAGTTGGACAGGCATCGGTCACAGCGCCCCGCGTGCAATAGCCTTCTAGCGTGAGCGCCGAACCCATCAATCTGGATTCCTGGCGGGAACTCCCCGCCGCCCAGCAGCCGGACTGGCCCGATCGCGCCGCGCTCGACCGGGTCGTCAGCGAGCTGCGCGAGTTGCCTCCGCTGGTGTTCGCCGGCGAGTGCGACGAGCTGAAGGACCGCCTGGCCGCCGTGGCGCGGGGAGAGGCGTTCGTCCTGCAGGGCGGTGACTGCGCCGAGACCTTCGCGGGCGCCACCGCCGACAACGTCCGCAACAAGCTCAAGACGCTGTTGCAGATGGCGATCGTGCTCACCTACGCCGGGCGGGTGCCGATCGTCAAGATCGGCCGTGTGGCGGGGCAGTTCGCCAAGCCGCGGTCCAAGCCGACCGAGGTGCGCGACGGCGTCGAGCTGCCCGCGTACCGCGGGGACATGGTCAACGGCTTCGACTTCACCCCCGAGGCCCGCAACCCCGACCCGGGACGCCTGATCCGGGCCTACCACTCCTCGGCCGTGACGCTCAACCTGGCACGGGCCTTCACCAAGGGCGGGTACGCCGACCTGCGTCAGGTGCACGCCTGGAACCAGGACTTCGTGGCCGAGTCCCCCGCCGGGCGGCGCTACGAGCAGCTGGCCAGGGAGATCGACCAGGCGCTCGCGTTCATGCGGGCCTGCCGGGCCGATCCCGAAGAGTTCCACACCGTCGAGTTCTACTCCTCGCACGAGGCGCTGATCCTCGACTACGACCACGCGATGACCCGCATCGACTCCCGCACCGGCCTGCCGTACGACGTCTCGGCGCACATGGTCTGGATCGGCGAGCGCACCCGCCAGCTCGACGGCGCCCACGTAGAGTTCTTCAGCCGCATCCGCAACCCCATCGGGGTCAAGCTCGGGCCCACCACCACCCCCGAGGACGCGCTGGCGCTGATCGACCGGCTCAACCCCGCCAACGAGGCCGGCCGCCTCACCTTCATCGCCCGCATGGGCGCCTCCCGGGTGCGCGAGGCGCTGCCCCCGCTGGTGGAGAAGGTCCGGGCGAGCGGCGCCCAGATCGCGTGGATCTGCGACCCGATGCACGGCAACACCTTCGAGGCGCCGAGCGGCCACAAGACCCGCAGGCTGGACGACGTGATCGACGAGGTCACGGGCTTCTTCGAGGTGCACCACGCCCTGGGCAGCCACCCCGGCGGCATCCACATCGAGTTCACCGGCGACGACGTCACCGAATGCGTCGGCGGCGGCCACCCCATCGTCGAGGAGGACCTCGCCCTCCGCTACGAGACGGCCTGCGACCCCCGCCTCAACCGCGGCCAGTCCCTGGACCTCGCCTTCCGGGTGGCCGAGCTCTACCGCTCCAGCTGACCGCGGCCCCGGCCCTCCCATAACGGAGGGCCGACGAGCTTCCCGGCACGGAGCGTCGGCAGGCTTCCCGGCACGGAGCGTCGGCAAGCTTCCCGGCACGGAGCGTCGGCAGGCTTCCCGGCCACCGAGGGCCGGCCTGCCCCGCATACGCCAAAGGGCCCTCCCGCTGGGAGGGCCCGGTCGGCGCGGCGCGTGGGGTCAGGGGCGGCTGCCGTCCTCCGGGCCCTCGGCCTGGCCGGATTCGATGTCCTCGGAGATCTCCTTGCGGATGGCCTCCATGTCGAGCGCCCTCACCTGACGGATCAGGTCCTCAAGAGCGGGCTCGGGCAGCGCTCCTGGCTGGGCGAACACCACGATGCCGTCCCGGATCGCCATCACCGTCGGGATCGAGGTGATCTCGAAGCCCGCGGCCAGCCCCCGCTCCGCCTCTGTGTCGATCTTGCCGAACGTGATGTCCCCGTGCTTGGCCGACGCCTTCTCGAAGATCGGCCCGAACGTCCGGCACGGCCCGCACCAGGCGGCCCAGAAGTCGAGCAGCACGATCCCCTGCTGATCGGCGATCTCGTTGAAGTTGTTCTCGGTCACCGCGATGGTCGCCACGGGAGGCTCCTCGTCTCTCATCTCGTCGTCTCGGCTGGCATAACCACATACCCCATCCGTTGATTCCTCACCGCCTCCCGCCCCGGAAACCCGCCTCCCACCGGCCTTCCAGGCGGTACAGGACGCTCCTCACGGGAACGCGCGGAGCCCCCGCGCGACGCGGTTGATCTTTCAGACTCGATCGAATACGAAAAGGGAGCCCCCGGCGTGCGCCGGGGGCTCCCTTTTGGCCTGTTGGCTGGGAAATCAATTTCTCAGCGGCGGGTCGTGGCGGGTGCCGGCTCGGTGGGGCGTGCCCGAGCCGCGTCCGCCGGGTCCCGCTACGAGCAGTTCTTCGCCAGCTTCTGGGTGGCGTCGGTGGCCTGGGTGCCGAGCTTCGACAGCTCGGTCGCCGCGGCGGCCGGGTTCGACGGGTCGACCTTGATGCCGCCCCAGGTCGCCGACAGGTCGGCCAGGGTGGCCTTCAGGTCGCCGTCGGCCTTGTCCGACAGATCCTTCAGCTTGGCGGCCAGGTCGGCGTTCGCCTTGTTGAAGGCCTCCAGGTTGCCGGCCCCGGCAGCGGCCTGGGTGCTGTAATCGTTGAACGCCTTCACCGCGTCCTGACACACCGGCTGAGCACCGCCACCACACGCCGTCGTGAGCGAGACGAGGATCGCCGCCGCGGACACGGCGAGAGCGTAGCGGGAGAGGTTGATGGACATTATGTGCCTTTCCTAGTGATCTCTGTCGCACTGGAAAAGCTAGTGCCCCCGCCTTACAGCCCGCTTACATCCCACCTGCACCCAACCGCCCCCCACCTGCAGGTGGGTTCCCACAAGACGAACGAGAAACCCACCACAGGCCACCAGACCAGAAATAGCCGACACGGGTGGACAACGACATCAAACCCCTCCGGCCGAGACTGATAGACCCACCCGTTGTCGATTCCCACCATGTCGACCACAGCCCACCCGATACCGGAGTATTCACCACCGCACGTGGACGTCACCCCCGCGCCGCCTCGGCCGCCGCTCTCCCTCGCTCGTGCGGGTACGGCGCACCCGTGGTCGAATCATGGCCACGACCCTGACGACTGGATCAGTGCCGTAAGCGCGCGGAGCATAGCCGTCGATCCCGACGGATGCCTCGCAGGTGGATGCCTCGTAGGTGGATGCCTGGCGGGTGGATGCCTCGCGGGTGGAGGCATCCCGGGCGGAAGCATCCCGGGCGGAAGCATCCCGGGCGGATGTCGGGTTTCGCGGGATCGTCAGCAGCAGCCGGGGACGGTCGCGGCGGTGACCGGCTGCGTTGTCCGGCCGGCGGTCTGGTCGGAGCTCGACGGGCCGCAGGCGCACGCTGCCTGCGGGTTCTGCTGGTCGATGGCGGATTTGCCGAGGTTGTCGGCGTCGGCCTTGACCACGTAGACCTCCCAGGGTTCCATGCCGGGGCCGCGGACCCACACCTTGTCCTGCACGGCGTAGCAGCAGGAGGTGTCGTTCTCGGAGAAGGTGGCCAGACCGGCGTCCTTGAGTCGCTGGGTGGCCGCGTCCACCTGGGTGGTGTCCTCCACTTCGACGCCGAGGTGGTCCATCTGGGTGTCCTGGCCGGGCTCGCCTTGGATGAGCACCAGCTTGAGGGGCGGTTCGGCGATGGCGAAGTTGGCGTAGCCGGGGCGTAGCTTGGCTGGTTCGGTGCCGAAGAGCTTGGTGTAGAAGGCGATCGAGCCTTCCAGGTCGGCGACGCGTAGGGCGAGCTGAACTCGGGACATGGCGCTCTCCATCCGGAAACGGTCCGTGTATCGACGGTTGTCGATACAGCGAGATTGCCGCCTGATTCGATGTCTGTCAAGATAGACTTATGTCGAAACAGGATGTGGCTGTTCTCCGGTCCGCCGAGGTGTGCTGTACGCCGATGGCGCGTGAGCCTCTGGGCGAGGCGGACGCCGGCGAGCTGGCGCGGATGTTCAAGGCGCTGTCCGACCCGGTCCGGCTGCGGCTGTTGTCGCTGATCGCCTCCTACGAGGGTGGGCAGGCGTGCGTGTGTGATCTGAGCGGGCCTTTCGAGGTGTCCCAGCCGACGATCTCTCATCATCTGAAGGTGTTGCGCGAGGCGGGTCTTGTCGGTTCCGAGCGCCGTGGAACGTGGGTGTACTACTGGGTGGTTCCTGCGGCGTTGAACAAGCTGTCGGCCCTGCTAGAGGCGCCGATCCCGGAGCAGGCCAAAGCGTGAGCACACCGATGTTCCCGCTGGGTCGGCGCCTGGCCGCCGAAACGGTCGGCACCGGGGCGCTGGTGGCCGTGGTGGTCGGCTCCGGTATTCAGGCCGCCCGGCTCTCAGGAGACGGCGGGGTCGTGCTGCTCGCCAACTCGCTGGTCACCGTCTTCGGGCTGGGTGTGCTGATCGCGGTTCTCGGGCCGGTCTCGGGTGCGCACTTCAACCCGCTGGTCTCGCTCGCGTCCTGGTGGAGCGGGCGCCGCGACGGCCGGGGCCTGCCCTTGGGTGAGGTGGCGGCCTACGCGGCGGCACAACTGGGCGGGGCGGTGAGCGGCGCGGTGCTGGCCAACGTCATGTTCGCCCGTGCGCCTGTGACGTGGTCGGGCCAGGACCGCCAGGCGGGTCACCTGTGGCTGGCCGAGGCGGTGGCGACCGCCGGGCTGATCATGGTGATCTCCGGCCTGGCCCGGACCGGCCGTGCCCGCATGGCGCCGGTCTCGGTGGCGTGCTACATCGGGGCGGCGTACTGGTTCACCTCCTCCACCAGCTTCGCCAACCCGGCCGTGACCATCGGCCGGGCGTTCACCGACACCTACACGGGCATCGCCCCGGCGTCGACCGGACCGTTCATCGCCGCCCAGCTCGCAGGCGCGACCGCCGGCCTGGCCCTGACCGCCATCGTGTTCGGCCGTCCCGCGCCCCCCACCGTGAACACACGATCTTTGGAAACTTCCGAGGCTATCGCCGAGTGAGGACGTCCCCGCCCATGAACACCGCTCCACCTTCTGTGTTGTTCGTCTGTGTCCACAACGCCGGCCGCTCCCAGATGGCCGCCGCGTTCCTCACCCACCTGACCGAAGGCCGCATCCAGGTCCGCTCCGCCGGCTCGGCCCCCGCCGACGCCGTGAACCCGGCGGTGGTGGAAGCCATGAAAGAGGCCGGTATCGACATCACCGCCGAGATCCCCAAGGTGCTCACGGTCGAAGCCGTCCAAGCCAGCGACGTGGTAATCACAATGGGCTGCGGCGACGCCTGCCCGTACTTCCCCGGAAAACGCTACCTGGACTGGCAACTGACCGACCCCGCCGGTCAAGGCATCGACGCCGTACGCCCGATCCGCGACGAGATCGAAACCCGCATCCGCGCCCTGATCTCCGAACTCTCCATCCCCTAGCACGAGTACGGAACGCGAGCACACGGCACGGCCGGTGTCCCGCCGTACGGCGGCGCCGTGTTCGCCGTATTACGTCCCGCCGCCCCGGCGCCGGTAAGACGGACCCGACGGGCGGTAGGGCGGTGGGGCGGTAGGCGACAGGGCCCCCGGGGCGTCGCCGGGATCACGCGAGCGTCCCGCCCCTCGCGGGGCGGCGTCCACGTGCGGTGATGGATACGCAGTGAATCGGGTGGGCTGTGGTCGACATGGTGGATATCGACAACGGGTGGGTCCCTCAACCCCGGCCGGAGCGGGTTTGATGTCTTCGATCGCTTGATGTCAGCTATTCCTGGAACAGCGACTCGTGGCGGGTTCCTCGCCGTACGGCGGCGCCGTGTTCGCCGTCCCACGTCCCACCGCCGCGGCGCCGGTAAGACGACCCCGACAGGGCGACGGGGCTTCGGCGGCGCCGCAGTGCGGCGACCCGCCCGGCGGACGTGCGGCGGCCCGCCCGGCGGATGTTCGTCGTCGCCGCTTAGAAGTCGAACTCGCCCTTCTTGGCGCCGTCGATGAACGCGTCCCACTCACCGGGGGTGAACACGTGGACAGGCCCCCGGCCCTCGTCCTTGGTGTCACGAAGGGCCACCCGGCCACCGGACAGTGGGGCTACCTCGACACAGTTACCACCGTTGGAGCTGCTCTTGGTGGCGGTACGCCACGCCGCTGTCGCCAGCTCGTCGGACAGCTCATCCTTGAGACTCATACTTCACCTTCATCTCTCGTATCAACTGCTCGGACACATGAAGGGGATGTGCCCATGCGCGGACGGCGTCGTATTTGAGGCTAATGGCGTGGACCTCGTCGGCACGATCGGTTACTCGGCCATTGAGGGAGTCGTCCAGGTAAGCCGCGTCTCGCGCGCCGGCCACCTGTGCGAGGGCGAACGCTCCCGCAAGCCCGGTGGTCGCTCCGATGCTGACCGGCACGACCTGCACCGTGACGCGCGGATGCTTGACCATCACAAGCAGATGCTCCATTTGCCGGTGCATCACCTCCCGCCCGCCCACCGGGCGGTTCAGGACACCCTCGTCGATGATCGCCGCGACGATAGGTGGGTCCGGACGATCTAGAACCTTCTGCCGCTGCATCCGGGCGGCGAGCAGTTCCTCGACGTCCCTCTCCAGCACCCCGGGTTCGGTCCGCAGGACGGCACGGGCATACTCCGCCGTCTGCAGCAGACCTGGCAGCACCAACGGCTCCCACAGCCGGAGTACCCTCGCCTCCGCCTCGATCTTCGTCCACGGACGGAACCAGCGTGGGGAGGACTTCTCACAGCCGGCCAGCAAGGGGACGAGCTTGCCGTCCGCTCCGAGCGCGGCCTCGCAGCGCAGGATGAAATCCTCCGTCGGGGAGCGTTCGGCGCGCTCCACGAAACCGACCATGGAGCCGGAGAACTGAATCCTTTCCGCCAGGTCGTCCTGAGTCCAGCCGAGCGCCTCCCGCGATCGGCGTAATTCCTCACCGAGACGAGACTCGGGCGTATTCGACATATCCCGTTTTTTCCGGGGCATCGCGGATTCTCCCTTCTCGGCTACACCTGTGGTCCCCACCACCGGGGATGACGCCACTCAAGTGTCATGCGGGTGTGGTCGCACTTCGGTGGGCGGACTCGAATCCCAGCATGCACCCTGGAAATCGTCTGACGGGTGGAAAACCCGAACAGCGCATGGTTGGAGTTCCCGCCGATCGCTTATAGCCCGTAATTACAATAAGGGCAGACAGGACGATTTCCGATGCATCCCATTCCTTTTCGCGCGACGCTGATCGGAGAGCTGGAACTTCCCCGGCTGCCCCGGTCCCCCGGCGACGCGAGAAGCGCCGTCGACGAGTGGCTCGGGGCGGACCACCCCGCCGGGTTCGACGTCCGGCTGGTCGTCTCCGAACTGGTCACGAACGCCGTCCGGCACTCCGACGTCCCCGCGCCGGACGGAGTACGGCTCCGCCTGTACGACCTCGCCGGGCTGATACGCGTCGAAGTACGGGACCCAGGCGCCATCCGTACGAGCCCGGTGGTGGAGGCGTCATGCGGCGGCGCCGAGGACTCGTCGCGGGAAGGGGGCAGAGGGCTGTTCATCGTGGAGCGATGCTCCGCGCGCTGGGGGGTCGAATATCTGAGTGGCTCCCTCGGCTGCGTGGTCTGGTGCGAGATTTCCACTCCTGAGGGGTCTCATCTGGCCGATGTGGGCCACGAGCTGCCGGGTGAAATAGGGCACAACCAGCGCGCCTTACCGTAAGTACTCAAGCGAGGTCAAACACTCACCAGACGGCTGGTTGTCGGGGTTCTGGCCCTCAGAGCACTATGAGGGTGCCACCGGGGTCGTGGTTCACCGCTGAGGGGAGCGTGATGCGGGTACTTCTCGTCAACATGCCGTGGGGCTCCACCGACGTTCCCTCGCTGGCGCTGGGCATCCTCAAGCGGGCCGTCATGGAGCGGGTTCCCGGGGCCGAGGTCGAGGTGGTGTACGCCAACGTCGACTATGTGGACTGGGTCCGGGAGCACGTCGATCTGGCGATGGAGGACTACGACTTCTTCGCGCAGCAGTCCTTCACCGAGGGGAACGGCGACTGGGTCTTCTCGTCCGCGCTCTACGACGATCCGGGCTGGCGGCGGCGGCAGTTCGACGAGCGGATGAGCGGTGGCAAGACCGAGCGGCAGATGGCCTTGTGCCACCGTCTGCACGAGCTGGCGCCAGCGTTCATCGCGGAGCTGGCGGGGCGCATCGCCGATTCGGCGCCCGACGTAGTGGGGCTGACGTCCACATTTCAGCAGAACGTCGCGGCGCTGTCCGTGGCCAAGGAGATCAAGCGCCTGCGGCCGGGGACCGCGACGATATTCGGCGGCGCGAGCTGTGACGGGCCGCAGGGCGCGGCGCTGCACCGCAACTTTCCGTTCGTGGACTTCGTCCTGCGGGGTGAAGGGGAGGTCACCTTCCCGCGGTTCCTCGACGCCATGGACGGCGGCGATCTCGCGGCGATACCCGGGCTGGTCTGGCGGGACGGCACCGGGACCTCGGTCGCCAACGCGATGAGCGCGCGGCCGTTGTCGCCGGGTGAGATCGTCGCCCCGGACTACGACGACTATTTCCGGCGGTACGCCACCTCCTCCGCGCGGATGTGGGCGGATCCGCGGCTGGTCCTGGAAAGCTCCCGCGGCTGCTGGTGGGGCGAGAAGCATCACTGCACCTTCTGCGGGCTCAACGGGTCGTTCATGGAGTTCCGCAGCAAGAGCCCGCAACGGTTCCTGGACGAGCTGATCGGCCTGGCCGAGCGCCACCAGGTTCTCGACGTGTTCATGGTCGACAACATCCTGGACATGAACTACCTGACGACGGTGCTGCCCGCCCTCGCCGCGGCGGACCACGACTTCCGCATGTTCTACGAGGTCAAGGCCAACCTGCGGCGGAGCCAGGTCCAGGCTCTCGCCGACGCGGGCGTCGTGCGGGTCCAGGCGGGCATCGAGAGCCTCAGCAGCCGCGTCCTCGGCATCATGGACAAGGGCGTGACCGGCTGCCAGAACGTCCGGATGATGCGGGACGCCGAGTCGACCGGCGTGTGGGTGGAGTGGAACTACCTGTTCGGCTTTCCCGGGGAGACCGCCGACGACTACACGTCCGTCATGGAGCAGTTCCCCGCGCTGCATCATCTTCCCCCGCCGGGCATGGTGGGGAGGCTGGCGATCGAGCGCTTCAGCCCGTTCTTCAACCGGCCCGAGCTGGGCTTCGCCGAGCTACGGCCGCATCCTCAGTACTCGCTGATCTACGACCTCCCCGAGGCCGAGCTGTTCGACCTGGGCTACCTCTTCGAGGCGCCGCCCCGCGGGATCGACGCGGCGGTCGCCGACCGGCTCGCCGCCGCGGCGGCGGAGTGGGAGGCCGCGTACCCGGACAGCCGGCTGACCCAGTCCGACCTCGGCGACCACATCGCCCTGGTGAACCGGCGCCCGGCGTACGACTGGACGACGCTGCGGGTCGACGATCCCGTGGAGATGGCCGCCCTGCGCCTGCTCGACCGGCCCTACCAGCCGGCCGCGCTGGCCCGGAAGCTCGCCGTCCCCGAAGGCGTCGTCACCGACCTGCTCCGGCGCTGGCGCGACCTGGGGTTGATCTTCGCCGACGGCGGCCAGGTCGTCCTGACCGCGGTGAGCCCCACCAACCAGAAGCTGCGCTGGGCGAGCCGGCGCGCCGGCCACGCGGTGCCACCGGCGCCGGACCTGGTCGGGGAGCCGCGATGACCCCGGTCCCGGTGACGTTGTGGCGCGACTACGAGGAGCTCGACCGGCCTGACATGTTCGCCGGGACCGGCGTGGTGTCCGGTCCCGCCGCGGAGGCGAGCCGCGCGTTCTTCGAGGACGGCGTGCGCCGGGTCGCGCTGGCCGACACGGTGGACCTGACGAGCGCCGGCGGCCAGGAGTCCGCGGTGCGCGCGCTCGTGCTGGTGCGGGAGCTGACCGCGTACGGCATCGCCGTCGACTGGCGGCTGCGCCTGGGTGACGAACGATGGCGGCCGATGAGCCATCTCTACCCGCCCGGCGAGGTCGCCGGCGCCGAGGACGTCCGCCGCGAGTGGCGGGACGGCTATCACTTCTTCAAGTGCGTCTACCGTCGCGGGCCGGGATTCCTGCAGGTACGGGACCGGCGTTCCGACGTACTCCGCAAGATCACCGTGGACGGCCCCGTGCACCGTGCGGCGATCGACGACCTGCTCGAAGGCTGCCCCGCCTCGGCGGTCCCCCCGCCGATACTGCGCGATCTCATCACGATGAGACTCGTGCATCTTCTCGGCGGGACGGCCTGGTGGCTGCCGTACCGCGTGCGGCAGTGGCCGGCAGGAAGAAGCACCCTCTGATGATCCGTGGAAGAACCTCGAAAGGAGAGGAGGTGTGACATGACAGACCGTGAGATGACACGCGACGACGCGCTGCGCTCGGCGCTGGAGCAGATGAGCGTGGACAACCTGACCACGACCGACGGCATCCGCGTCGACATCGTCAGCGACGACATCGACGCCCCGGACGAAAGGGTCTGGGGAATCGCCTGATCCCAGGCGTTCGATCCTCTCCGGGTGCCGCCGGCCGACGGCGGCACCCGGAACCTGCCGCGTTCGGTGAGACCCCAGAGGCGAAGACGATGACGACCACAGCCATGATCCCCGACGACGCCGTGTGGGACGGCGTGTCCAACCTGCTCGACCGGTACCTCCGGATACAGGCCGACGACCAGGTGTTCATCCTGTACACGGCGGACGCCCGGGAGCCGGCCGCGTGGGTCGCCGCCGAGCTGGCCGTCCGCGGCATCAAGCCCGCGCTGCTCGGCATGAACGCCGTCGACGACGACACCGTGGAGCCGCGGCTGCGCGCGGCGCTCCCCGACCCCGCGGCCCCGCATCCGCGCATCGTGCTGCTGACGATGGAGCTCAACTCGATGTCGCACGTGCTCCAGCTCCGGCGAGCGCTGGCCCCCTACGCCGAGGACCGCTGGGCGACGTACCGGATCATCAACGCGTCGGCGGAGTTCTTCCGCCACTCGATGAGCGTCACGCCCACGCTGCTGTCGGCGCTGAACGGGGCGCTGCTGACGCGGATGATGCCCGCGTCGCGCCTGCGCATCACCTCCAGCAGTGGCACGGACCTGGAGGTCGCCGTCGACTCCCGGCGGTACCGGTGGCTCAGCAACCGGGGTGTGTGGCGGGAGGGCGCGTTCCTCGTCCTGCCGCCGGGTGAGGTCAGCACGTACCCGGCGGACATCAACGGCGTCCTCGTCGCCGACGGGGCCTTCAACGTGACCTCCTACACCAGCCACGACGCCCGGCTGGCCGAGCACCCGGTCACGGTCGACATCGAGAACGGCCGGGTCGTCGATGTCGCGTGCGCCGACCCGATGGTGACCCGCCTGATGGACCGCTGCCTGAAACTGGAGAACGCCGACCGCATCGGAGAGCTCGGTTTCGGCACCAACGTCGGCACCACCGGCTTCATCCCGCTGAACTCCCACATCAACGAGCGCCACCCCGGCGTCCACCTCGGCCTGGGCATGCACGGGCAGCGCCTCGACGTGGTGGAGTACTGGTCCGACATCCACCTCGACCTGATCACCTCCGACGCGACCATCGTCGTCGACGGCCACACCGAGATCAGGAGCACGGACCTCATGGGCTTCGCCGGCGAAGTGCATCCGGCCCCCCTGACCGAAGGCCTGCACGAGGAGGACATCGACGGCGACTGCTGCGGCCTCATCGCCAGCGAGGTCGCCCGCGCCAAGAACGAGTTCCTCCAGATGCGGGACTGCCAGTAGTCCACCGCCACAAGATCGAGGCCGCGCGTCACGTTCCCGCGCGGGTGAGGAACCGCGAAAAACGTGCCACCGATTTCTCGCTCTCTCTTCGACGAATGTCGCGTTGAAGCGATTATTTTTGGTGGGGTTTCGGGCTGTCCAGTGGCCGTATATTGACAAAATTGTAACTGAATACGGCCACTAACGCCGCCAGTTCGGTCACGAGACCTCCCGCGTCAGGGCCAGGGCCCCCAGGACCACGTCCGCGATCTCCTCGGGTTTCCTGCGGTCGGTCGTGAGCACGTCCGGCAGCGGGCCTCGTACGCTCACCAGCCAGCTGCCGGAACGCGCCCCCACGGTCACCACCGCGATCGGCCTGCCGTCCCCGGCCGGAATGACCAGCTCAGGGGCCAGGCGCATGTGGATCCGGCGAGACGAACTCTCACCGGCCAACCGCAGGCGGATGGTCTGAATCCGGAAGGACCGGACACCCAGCCTGCTCAACAGGCGCTGCACACCCGCCAGCGCTTCACTGAAATCTTCCGCCGCCGACTCGGATACCGCGTCGTCCTCATGCCACTCGGCGCGGAGGCCTGTGGCCGTCTGTCCGTTCGCCATGGCCATGACGGTAGGAGCCCGCGCTGTCGAATGGAAACGAATTTGCTTGGCTTTGCTCGAATTAGCGGCGACCCGATCTCCTGGATGGACTTGTCGCCGGGCAACCGAAATAAAAAAGGTGTCCCGGCGTCGCCCCCTTACGTGACGAGACCTCTGCGGGCCGGGCGGCCCGCAGAGGTCTCTTGTCAGGGTCCAGGCGACCGTGATCAGGACGGCTTGCATCCTACAGCTTGAGCCCGAACAGGAGCGGGTCGTGGTCGGAGGAGCGGTAGGCGTCGGGGGCGTAGAGGGACGGCGGGTTGAACTCGGTGTTGTAGTCCATGAAGCGGCCCTCGTCGGCGTTGATGTGCCAGATGGTGGCGCCGGTGATCTTCTTGGCGAGGTTCTTGCCGACCAGGGCGTGGTCCAGCTCGCCGGAGAGGGACTCGAAGACGTAGCTGTAGCGGTCCTTCTTGGAGATGTGCTTCTTGGTGACGCTGACCAGGTTGCCGGTCTCCAGGGTGTCGATCGGGTCCTCCTCGCCGTAGGCGTTGAGGTCGCCGATGACCACCGGGTTGGGCAGGTTGTAGGTGCCGATCAGGCCGAGGATGGCCTGCGCCTGGCGGACGCGCTCGTCGTTGAAGCAGCTCTGGCCGTCACCCTGGTCCTGGTCTGCACCGGTGGCGCCGTCGCAGCCCTTGGACTTGAAGTGGTTGACCATCATCGTGAAGACGCTGCCGTCGTCGTCGTCCTTGGTGCGCTGGAACATCTGGATGAGCGGCGGGCGGCGGAAGACCGGGTCGGCGGAGGACTGGGTGGCGCCCACCGGCCGCAGGACGGCCGGCTTGTAGATCAGGGCCACCTGGATGGCGTCGGTGCCGGGGGTCGGGGAGACGATGCCCTTGTAGGTGCCGGCGCCGACCTGCGCGTTCAGGGCGTTCACCAGGGCGTTCAGGGCGGTGGTGCCGTTGTTCTCGACCTCCATCAGGCCGACCACGTCGGCGTTGAGGCCCTTGAGGGCGGCCACCAGCTTCGGCAGCTGGCGGTCGCGCTCCTCGGCGGTGGTGGCGCCGCGGGAGCCCAGCGTGGTGAACCAGTTCAGGGTGTTGAAGCTGGCCACGCGTACGTCGCCGCCCACCTTCTCCGGCTTGACGGGCTTGGGGTTGACGGACTGCACGGAGACCGTCTGGGTGGGCTCGATGCGGTACAGGTTGAAGCCGTAGGTCAGGACGCCGGTCAGGTCGTCGATCTCGTCGCCGAGGCGGACCGTGTTGGAGCCCGCGGTGTGGTACGGCAGCGCGGGCGGGTTCTGGACGTTGGAGCCGTCGTCCAGCAGGATGCGGCGGCGGGCGTCCAGCGCGGGGTCTACGCCCTCGCGGTCGGTGGGCTGGAACAGGCGGCCCTGCGAGGAGAGGGTCATCTCGCCGAAGCGGCCGAGGTTGAAGACCTCGGAGACGGTGAGGTCCTGCGGGAAGGTGACCAGCACGCCCTCGTAGCGCTCGAAGGTGATGCCCGTGGCCAGCGGCAGGTTCACCTTGGCGGCCTTGATCGTGCCGGTGCCGCAGACGTCCACGGACGTGGCCGGGGAGATCTCGGTGAGGCCGTTGAACTCGACCGCGGTGCCGCTCACCAGCACGCGGTCGCCGACGGCGGCCGGGCGGGTGGTGAAGACGAACAGGCCGTCGGAGGTGGCCGGGTCGGCGTCCGGGGTCGCGTCCTGGATGTAGAAGCCGCCGAGGCCGCCGGTGGCCTGGAAGTCACCGGTCACGACGCCCTCGACGCGCACCTGCGAGCCGGACAGCGGGCTGGTCTCGCCCGAGCCCTGCACCTGCGCGATCTGGTGGGTGACGGGGGTCGCGCACGTCGTCGGGTCCGGCGTGGGGGTGGGGGTGGGCGTCGGCGTGGGAGTGGGAGTGGGGGTGGGGGTCTCCGACGGGGTGGGGCTGGCCGTCGGGGTGGGCGTCGGGGTGGGGGTCTCGGTGGGCTCGCCGCCGCACGGGGCGGGCGTCGTGGCCGTGTTGCGCGGGGCCGGGGCGCTCGCGGTGAAGTCCGCGGAGTTGGTGTCGGTGTCGGTGCAGCCCTGCTCGCCGCGGATCGCCGCGGTGGAGTTGGTCAGCGCCGGGGCCGGGGTGCCCTCGGAGAAGTTCGCGTTGCCGTACCCCACCAGGTCGGCGATGAGCGCGAGCTGCTCGGCGGTGCAGGGGATGGAGCCGCCGTTGCAGGCCAGGCCGTCGGCCGAGCGCACCAGGGCCACCTTGCCGGCCGTGCCGCTCAGCGCGAGGTTGCCCGTGGTGTCGGGCGTGGGCAGCGGCGTGCTCGGGGTGGCGCCGGGGGCGAGCTGCACCAGGTGGTACTGACCCGGGGCGAGCGAGCCGGAGAGGTTCACCTTGTTGGAGGCGAACGCCCCGGTGCCGGTGGCGCTGGCGTACTGCACCGACCAGCCGTCCAGGGAGACGGCCGACCCGCTGCGGTTGAACAGCTCCACGAAGTCGTTGGTGAACGGCGCACCGGAGTTGCCTCCGCCGCCGTACACCTGAGAGATCACCACGGTCCCGGGTTCGGCCGAGGCCGGGGACAAAGATAGTGCGGCAGCACCGGCGATCGCGACGCCGGTGGCCAGCAGGGCGGCGAGCGCCCGGGATAGACCACGCATGACCGGGAGCGTAGAGCGATTAAACCCCGGTATCTCCACCTAGAGCTTTATAGAAGATGAAATGACGGAATCTTGACAAATGGTGGCCACCATAGGTCGGAAGGTTGGCGCCCCTTGACCTAGCGGGAACGTTGCAAACGGCCTCACGGTTACATACCGCACGCCGCCGATCACCCTAGAACCGGACTTTACTCTCTATTCAGGACGGCTTTATCACCCCTCCGGCGTCCCGCCCGACCCGCCGCTTCGCGTTTCACCGGCGTCCGGGGCGCCGCACCGCGCGAATCTCAGGGTGGATCCCGGGGTTCCCCCGATGCCACCGGCGGGGTGTCCCTGGACAATGGAACATCCGGCCGTCCGTCCTGGGCGGCATACGGCGGGCTGGGGAGATGATGGCGGGCACCGGTGTGATCGACGACTACGTGACCACGCTGGCCCGCACGCTGCGCGGCCCCGGGCGGCTGCGGCGCGACATGGTGGCCGAGGCGCGCGACGGGCTGGAGGACGCCGCCGCCGCGTACCGCGCCGAGGGCACCGACCCCGTGGCGGCCGAACGCATGGCGGTGGCCGAGTTCGGCCCGATCGCCGAGGTCGCGCCCGGCTACCAGGAGGAACTCGCCGCGTCCGTCGGCCGCAGGACCGCCGCCATGATGTTCCTCACCGTCCCGGTCATCACCGTCCTGTGGACCATGGTCTGGCACGTCTACCCCGAACTGCCACCGCCCACCTACGAGGGCAAGCCGTCGTGGTTCATGCCGCTCGCCCGTTTCCTGGACTTCGTCCAGTTCGCCATGGGGCTGCTGGGCGCCGCCGCGCTGCTCCTGCTGAGCCGCAAATGGCGCGGCGTCCGCCGCCCCGAGACCCTCACCCGGGCCCTGGGTGCCCTGCTGTGGATTCAGGCCCCCGTCATCTTCCTGATGTCCGCCGCTCTCACCGTCGGCGCCGGTTCCGCCCTCGACGGCTTCCACCGGTACACCCCCGGCCTCGTCCTGACCATCGCCACCACCCTGTCCCACGTCTGGCTCCTGTACGCCGCGACCCGCTGCCTCATCACCACCCGCGGCGCCACCACGCCGCTACCGGCCCGGCGCCGCATCCTCGGCTGACGCGGGCCGCGGGCCGCGGGCCGCCGACGAGTTCATCGGCGCGCGGCTCCGTCGGTCAGGGCTGGGAGCGCGGGGTGAGGATCTTCGTCATCACGTCGGTGAAGTCGGTCCAGGCCGTGCGCTCGCCGGCGAGGGCGGTGCGGCCGGAGCGGGTCAGGCGGTAGGTGCGGCGTTTGCGGCCGGCCACCGTGGCCCACTCGCTGGTGAGGTGGCCGACGCGCTCCAGGCGGCGGAGGGCGGGATAGACGGTGCCGGTGGGGACGGTCAGGGCGCCACCGCTGCGCTGCTGCAGGGCTTCGATGATCGCGTAGCCGTGCAGTGGCTCGTTTTCCAGGACGGAGAGCAGTAGGGCGTCCATGTGGCCGCGCAGAGCGTCGGTGTTCACCGTACAAGCCTAGCCGGGAGTCGCATGTAGGCAGTCTACATGTAGGCTCTCTATATGTAGGCAGGCACAATTACCGGAACCTGGAAGAGGCATCATGGATGTGCTCGACCTGGCCCGGCTGCAGTTCGCGGTGACGGGGAGCCTTCACTTCCTGTTCGTCGTGCTGACGCTGGGCCTGGCCCCCCTCGTGGCGATCATGCAGACCCGGAGTCTGCTCAGCGGCAAACCGGTCTTCGAGCGGATGACCCGCTTCTGGGGGCAGATCTATGTCATCAACTACGCCGTGGGCGTGTTCACCGGTCTGGTGATGGAGTTCCAGTTCGGGCTGAACTGGAGCGGGCTGTCGCACTTCGCCGGGGACGTGTTCGGCGCGCCGCTCGCCATGGAGACGCTGGTGGCGTTCTTCCTGGAGTCGACGTTCCTCGGGCTGTGGATCTTCGGCTGGAACCGCCTGCCGAAGAGGCTGCACCTGGCGTGCATCTGGCTGGTGGCGCTCACCGCTTACGCGAGCGCGTTCTTCATCATGGTGGCCAACTCGTTCCTGCAGCACCCGGCGGGCGCCGTGCTGCGGGAGGGCCGCCTGGTGCTCACCGACTTCGGCGCGCTGCTGTCCAACCCCAGCCTCGTCGCGGCCTTCCCGCACGTCGTCGGGGCCGGGCTGTTCGCCGGCGGGACCGTCCTCACGGGGGCGAGCGCCTACAAGCTGTTCCGGCGCACCGCCGACCAGGAGTTCTTCCGCCGCTCGCTGCGCACCGGGGTGATGTGGGGATCCATCGGCGTCCTGCTGGCGGTCGCGTCCGGATACCTCCAGCTGGGCGTGGTCAATGACATCCAGCCGGGCAAGTTCGACACCCAGCTCGCGGGCCAGGCCCTGAGCAACATGCGTCTCGTCGGGGAGCTCTGCCAGCTCGTCTTCCCGTTCATCCTGGCGCCCCTGCTGATCAGGAACCTGCTGGCCCGCTGGCGCTGGATCCACCCGCTGCTCATGCTGCTGACACCGCTGCCGTTCATCGCCGCCGCCCTCGGCTGGCTCGCCCGCGAGGCCGGGCGGCAGCCGTGGGTGGTGTACGGCGAGCTCGACGTGGCCCACGCGATGTCCCCGGGGCTGACGTACCAGAACGTCCTGGTGTCCTTCGTGGCCTTCGCCGGGGTGCTCGGCCTGCTCGCGCTGGTCGACTACCTGCTGATCGCGCGGGCCGTGCGGCGCGGGCCCGGCCAGGTGGCCCTCGGGGCCCCGGCGCCCGCCGACCCCACCCCCTCCCCCGCCCTCGCCCTCTGACCCGCTGAGGAGCTCCCTCATGGAGATCATCTGGCTCGCGATCCTCGCGGCGCTGCTGATCGGATACTTCGCCCTGGAAGGCTTTGACATCGGCCTCGGCATGCTGCTCCCCGCGCTGGCCCGGGCCCGTGAACGCGCCGGGGAGCCCGGCACGCGCCAGGACCAGCGCGACCACCTGGTGGCGGCGATGGCGCCGTTCGTGCTGGCCAACGAGGTGTGGCTGGTCGCCGTCGCCGGGACGCTGCTCGGGGTGTACCCGGTGCTGGACGGCCGCCTGTTCGACGGCCTCTATCCGGTGGTGGTGCTGCTGGTGACGTCCTGGATCCTGCGCGACGCCGGGCTGTGGTTCCGGCGCAGGATGGACGGCGGGGCGTGGCGGGCGTTCTGGGACGCGGTGCTGTGCGCCGGGTCGTGGGGGCTCGCGCTGAGCTGGGGGGTGGCGCTGGCGTCGGTGGTCCGCGGCCTGCCCGGGCAGCCGTTCGACCTGGCCGGGCTGCTGTACGGCCTGGTGGTCGCCGCCGTGCTCGCCGCGCACGGGCGCGCGTTCGCCGCGTGGCGGCTGTCCGGCCCCCGGGAGACGGGGCGGGGCGGACGGCGTCTCGCCCTGACCGCGGCGCTGGCCGTGCTGCCGGTCGCGGTGCCGCTGGCCGTCGCCGCACCGTCACTGCTCGACCACACGGTGTCATCGGGCACGCTGAATGTGCTCAGTATCATCACGCTGCCGGTCCTCCCCATCCTCGTGGTGGCGCAAGTATGGGTATGGCGCACGTTCACCCCCGGCCGGGGCGTGATCGGCACGGGCGCCGCCCGCGTTCCGTCGTTCTTCTAGGGAACCGATGCACAAAGAACTGCTGCGGCTGGCGCGGACCGAACCGGCGGTCCGCCGCCACCTGCTGGTCTGCCTGGCCGCCGCCGTCCTCGCCGGGCTGCTGGTGCTGGCCCAGGCCGAGGTGCTGTCCGGGGTGCTGTCCGGCGCCCTGACGGTCTCGGCGCTGCCGGTGCTGGTGGCCGTGGTGGTGGCCCGGGCGCTGCTCGGGCGGGCGCAGGGCGCCGCCGCGGGCCGCACCGCGACCGCGCTGAAGGCGGTGCTGCGGCACCGGCTGCTGGCCCGGCTGCGCGACCTCGGCCCGGCGCGGCTCACCGCGCACCGTTCCGGGGAGCTCGTCACGCTGGCCGGGCGCGGCCTGGACGCGCTGGACCCCTACGTCGGCGGGTACCTGCCCGCGGTGGCGGTGGCGGGTGTGGTGCCGATCGCGGTGCTGGCCCGGCTGTTCGCCGCCGATCTGGCCACCGCATTGATCGTGCTGGTGACGCTGCCGCTCATCCCGGTCTTCGGCGCGCTGGTCGGCTGGCAGACCAAGGCGGTCACCGAACGGCAGTGGCGGGCGCTGTCCCAGCTGGGCGGCCACTTCCTCGACGTGGTACGCGGCCTGCCCACCCTGCGGGCATTCGGCCGCGCCCGCTACCAGACCACCGTGATCCACCACGTCGCCGGCGCCCACCGCGCCGCCACCATGCGCACCCTGCGCGTAGCCTTCCTTTCCTCCCTGGTCCTGGAGTTGGTGGCCTCCCTCTCCCTCGCCCTGGTCGCCGTTCCCGTAGGCCTCCGCCTGCTCTCCGGCTCCCTGGACCTGCGCACCGCCCTACTGGTCCTCCTCCTCGCCCCCGAGGCGTACCTCCCCCTCCGCGCGATGGGCACGAAGTTCCACGCCTCCATGGAGGGCGTCGCCGCCGCCGACGACACCTTCACCGTCCTGAACAACCCCTCCACCCCCGTCGAACCCCCACCCCCCACCGCTTCCGCTGCCACGAAGCCAGGAACCATCGGCGCATCGGACATTTCCGATATCGGAGACATGGAGGGAGAGATGCCGGAGATTCGGCTGGAGGGGGTCACCGTCCGGTATCCGGGGCGGGAGGACGCGGCGCTGGACGGGGTGTCGCTGGTGATCTCACCGGGTGAGCGGGTGGCGCTGGTGGGAGAGAGCGGAGCGGGGAAGAGCACGTTGCTCGGACTATTGCTCGGGTTCGTTGCGCCGGAGTCGGGACGGGTGCTGGTCGGCGGGGTGGAGCTGGCCGCGGTCGATCTCGATCGATGGCGGCGCAGGCTGGCGTACGTGCCGCAGCGGGCGCACCTGTTCGCCGGGACGGTGGGCGACAACATCCGGATGGGATCGGACGCCACCGCGGGGGACGTCCGGGCCGCCGCGACGGCCGCGCGGGCGGCGGAGTTCGTCGAGGCGTTGCCCGATGGGTACGCGACGGTCCTAGGCGAGCGCGGTGCGAACCTGTCGGCGGGACAGCGCCAGCGCGTCGCCCTGGCCCGCGCGTTCTGCCGCCCCGAGGCCGAGGTACTGCTGCTGGACGAGCCCACCGCGCGCCTCGACGGCCGCAGCGAGGCCGCCGTCGTCGAGGCCACCCGCGCCCTGTCCACCGGTCGCACCGCCGTGATCGTGGCCCACCGTCCCGCCATGATCGCCCTCGCGGACCGCGTCGTCCGCCTCCACGGCGGCCGGGTGATCTCCGACCACACCACCGCTCCCCCGGACGCCCTGGAGGCCAGCCACATGACCACCTCCGGAGATGCCCAGTGAGCCGGGCATACCGCGACGGGAGGGGGCCCGGCGACGGGAGGAACGGTCGCACTATGCGTCAAGTCTGGCGGCAGGAAGGGATGGTCCGGCGGGCGCTGGTGGCGGCGCTGGCGGGGGCGGCGGCGGAGCTGGCGGGGCTGGGGCTGATCGCGGCGGCGGCGTGGCTGATCACGCGGGCGGCGCAGCAGCCTGAGCTGGCGGCGCTGAGCGTGGCGATCGTGGCGGTGCGGGCGTTCGCGACCAGCCGGGGAGTGTTCCGGTACGGCGAACGGCTGACGGGGCACGACGTGGCGCTCCGGGCGCAGGCGGCGACCCGGGAGGAGCTGTACGAGGCGCTGGTCCCGGCCGGTCCGTCGCGCCTCGGCGGCGCCGACGCGCTGAGCCGCATGGTGGACGACACCGACGCCGTACAGGACCTGCTGGTGCGATGCCTGCTGCCCGCCGTCGCGGCCACGGTGACAGCGGTCGCCGCCGTGGTGCTGGGCGCGGCCCTGCTGCCCGCGGCCGCGCTCACCCTGCTGGCGGGGCTGGCGGTCGCCGGGGTGCTGCTGCCCTCGGCGGCCGTGGCCGCGGCGCGGCGCTGGTCGGCCGCGCTGGCACCCGCCCGCGCAGAGCTGGCCGCAAGGGTGGCCGACCTGGTGCACGGCGCCGCCGACCTGGCCGCCTACGGCGCCGGGAACCGCGCGCTGGCCGCCGCGGCCGAGGCCGGTGAGCGGCTGGCGGCACTGGAGCGGCGGCAGGCCCGGGCCAACGCCACCACCCTCGCCCTCGGCACCCTGGTCCAAGGCCTCACCGTCGCGGCGATCGTGCTGGTAGCGCAACGGGCGGCCCTCGGCCAGGTGCCCACCGCCGTGCTGGCCCTGACATCCCTGGTCGCCTTCGAGCCGGTACTGCCGCTCGCCGCCGCCGGCGAGCGGTTCGCCGGAGTGACGGCCGCCCTGCGCAGGCTCCGCGAGGTGCGCTCCGCTCCCCCCGCCGTCCCGGAGCCCGCCGCACCCGTCGCCATGCCGGAGGGACCGCTCACGGTGCGGGCCGAGAACCTCGTCGTCCGCCACCGCCCCGGCCTGCCTCCCGCGCTGGACGGCGTCTCGCTGAGCCTGACCCCAGGACGCCGCGTCGCGGTGGTCGGACCGAGCGGCGCCGGCAAGAGCACGCTGCTCGCGGCACTGATGCGCGACGTCGACCCCGAGTCCGGATCACTGCTGGTCAACGGCGTGGACGTACGCGAGATGTCCCCCGACGACGTCCGTGCGCGGATCACCGGCCTGACCCAGGACCCGTACGTCTTCCGGGCCTCACTGCGCGACAACCTGCTCCTGGCGGGCCCCGAAGCGAACCAGGACGACCTGACCCGGGCGGTGCGCCGAGCGCGGCTGGACGAGTGGGTGGACCGCACCGGCTGGGACACGACACTGGGCGAGGACGGCCGCACCGTCTCCGGCGGCCAACTCCAGCGCCTGGCCCTGGCCCGCGCCCTGCTACGCGACCCCGAGGTACTACTCCTGGACGAGCCCGCCGAGTCCCTCGACGCCACCACGGCCGACGCCCTCACAGCGGACCTACTGGACGCCACCCACGGCCGCACCACCCTGCTGGTCACCCACCGCCTCCACGGCCTGGAGCACCTAGACGAAATCATCGTCCTGGAAGACGGCCACATAACCCAACGCGGCACCCACCCCCAACTAATCTCCACCCCCGGCTACTACCAAGACCTCTGGCACTCCGAATCCCTCACCACCCCCACCCCTGACCCGGACCCCACCACCCGCCACTAGAGCGTCCCTCACCCGCACCGCCTTGCCCGCTGTCACGGTCCCGAATGAGCGCTCGCTAGTCCGGTCGTCCTGTCGTGGCCTCCAGCGCGTACACCTTGCCGTCACGGCTGCCGACGTAGACCACGCCACCTGCCACCGCCGGACTGGAGACGACGTAATCTCCGGTGCCGTAGGCCCACCGGAGGCTACCGGTGACAGGGTCCAGCGCGTACACCTTGCCGTCATTGCTGCCGACGTAGACGGTGTCACCTGCCACCGCTGGGCTGGAAGTGACAGAGCCTCCTGTGCTGTAGGCCCACCGGAGGCTACCGGTCACGGCGTCCAGCGCGTACACCTTGTGGTCGTAGCTGCCGACGTAGACATTGCCGTTAGCGACTGCCGGACTGGAGTAGACGTAGTTGCCGGTGGTGTAGGCCCAGCGGAGTTCGCCGGTCATGGCGTCCAGCGCGTACACCTTGCCGTCGTGGCTGCCGACGTAGACGGTGCCGTTTGCGACTGCCGGACTGGAGTAGACGTAGTTGCCGGTGGTGTACGTCCATCGGAGTTCGCCGGTCGCGGCGTCCAGCGCGTACACCTTGTGGTCGTGGCTGCCGACGTAGACGGTGCCGCCCGCTATCGCCGGGCTGGAAGTGACGTAGTTGCCGGTGGTGTACGTCCATCGGAGTCTGCCGGTGACGGCGTCCAGCGCGTACACCTTGTGGTCACGGCTGCCGACGTAGACGGTGCCGCCCGCTATCGCCGGGCTGGAAGTGACGTAGTTGCCGGTGGTGTACGTCCATCGGAGATTGCCGGTGGCAGTGTCCAGCGCGTACATCTTGTCGTCGTAACTGCCGACGTAGACATTGCCGCCCGCTATCGCCGGGCTGGAAGTGACGTAGTTGCCGGTGGTGTAGGTCCATCGAACACCGCCGGTGACAGCGTCGAGCGCGTACACCTTCTTGTCGTGGCTACCGATGTACACGGTGTCGTTGGCCATCAGCGGGCTGGAGTAGATGGCGTTGCCGGTGGTGTAAGGCCAGCCCTTGTCGCGGGCGGGAGAACCAGCGGGGCTAGGGGGGCCGGTGCTGCCCGCGCGGGGGGCCGTCTCAGGACCGGCGAGGAGTGGTTGCAGAAGTAGACCCGCGATCAGGAGGGTTCCGGTGATGGCGATTACACCGATGATCGCTGTCCGGTTCACGAAACCGCGTCCGGGACGGGTGTCGGCAGGGGGCGTCTGCCGGGCGTGCTGGGCCCAGGCGATCACTACCGCTGCTAAGGGGAGTAGCGAGAGCAATTGGGCCAGGTTGGCGGCGGATTCGAGTCCTCCTGCACGTAGCGCGAATCCGATCGCCAGTGCTGTGGCTCCAAGTAGCAGCCCTGCTGTGGGCCAGCGCCACCGGTGCCACCAATCGTTCACTCCTACATTGTCCTGCTGCGCGGCATCTGTGCTCGGGTTGTGACCAGATTGATAAATCAGGATATCGGGCTTGTCTGTTTGGACATATCCCCGAGCGGCTTGCCACGGATAGTGGTTTTCTGTATGGCATTCGCCCTGCAGTATGGGACAGCAGTGTCACCGCCTCCTGGACATACCGCCAAGCGGTCGTGTCCGGCACCCCTGACCCGGCTCAAAACTCGCTGAAGGTGTCGCCTTTGCGCAGGTAGACCAGTGTGAGCAGCGTTTACTGTCCGGGGTTCAGCAGCCGCCACTTCGACCCGATCATCTTTGCGTCGCCTCCGAATGAGGCCGGCCACGTAGTTCGGCCTTGAACGCGACAAATCGACGGCAGCGCGATAGAACAGCACCCGAAGCTCCTGGTGATGGCGGACAGATTGCGGTGATCAACCCGTCTACCCGCGCTCGCGATCATGCCGTGACCCGCCGACCGCCATCGGGGGATGAAAAACCTTCCTTGTAAGCTCCAAATCTATTTGCCGTGAACACGGCCGCCGCCGTACGGCGAGACACCGACCCAGCGAAACCCATCGCGGCGGAGCTCCATGAGCCCGGCTGGCCCCCGGGGGCGCGGAGGTGTCCCCCGCAAAGAACAGCCCTTGCGGCTTCCGCGCGGAGCGCGGCCCCCGCAAAGACCATTTCACCGGCTCGGCACACACCACGGGTTACCCACCGTAAGGCGGCGCCGAGTGCACCACACCACGACCCGCCGCATCGGCGCCGGAGAAATGGCCGTGGGCGGCACGCGGGCACGCTTCGCGCGGGCCGCAGGGTGCGGCGGGACGGCGGGACGGCGGGAACGGCGGGAACGGCGGGAACGGCGGGAACGGCGGGAACGGCGGGAACGGCGGGAACGGCGGGAACGGCGGGAACGGCGGGAACGGCGGGAGGGCGGGAACGATGAGCCCGGCAGGGCCCGGGGGTGCGGGGGTGTCCCCCGCAGGAGAACAGCCCTTGCGGCTCCCGCGCGGAGCGCGCCCTCCGCGAGGACCATTTCAGGCGGCGCCGCACACACCGCGGGTTGTCCGCCGTAGGACGGCGCGGGATTCGCCGTACCCCTTCCCGCCGCACCGGAGCCGGAGCCGACGGAGTGACGGACCGTCGCAAACCGGTTTGCGCTTCAAACCAGTTGGGTTTATATTACAAACCAGTTTGAGAGGCACGCTCGCGAGGAGAAGTCATGGGTAGCGGTGACGGGGACGACGAGACGGTGATGAGTCCGGCGGAGTCGCTCGCGGTGATTGAGCGGCAGAAGGCCGAGACCTCCAAGCGGCTTGGGGGGGATCCGTTGCCGTTCTTTCTGGCGTGGGGGCTGGCGTGGCTGGTCGGGTTCGGGGCGTTCTTTCTGCGGCTCGGGCTGGATGGGCGGGCGTATGTGAACATCTCGCGGGGGGCCTGTCTGGTGACGTTGTTCGTGTCGCTGGCGCTGGCCATGGCGTTCACGGCGTTGCTGGCCTGGCGGCAGGGCAGTCAGGTGCGGGGGGCCTCGCAGGAGCGGGGGACCATGTACGGGCTGTCGTGGTCGGTCGGGTTCGTCACGATGACGGGGATCGCGGTGCGGGCGGGAAAGGACCTGCCGGAGGCCGAGTCGTACCTGCTGTGGGCCTCGTTGTCCATGCTCGTGGTCTGCTTGCTGTTCATGGCGGGCGGGGCGGTCTTCGGGACCCGGCCGATGTTCGCGGTCGGCGTCGCGCTCGCGGCCGTCAACCTGCTCGGTGTGGTCCTCGGGCCGGGGTGGCACGCGTTGCTGGCCTCGGTGGTGGTGGGCGGCGGGTTCATCGTGATCGGCGGGGTGCTGCGGCTGCGCGGGGTGACGCTGTGAGCTTCCCCGGGGAGCTGCCGGAGCTGGACCCGGTCATCCACGCCCAGGCACGCCTGCGGGTCGTCACCGCGCTGTCCATCCTCCCCGAGGGCGACCAGATCAGTTTCCCCAGGCTGAAGGACATCCTCGGCATGACCGCCGGCAACCTGTCGGTCCACCTGGCCAAGCTGGAGGACGCCGGGTACGTCGGCATCGCCAAGACCCACAAGGGACGCACCCCGGTCACCTACGTCTCGCTCACCCGCCGCGGCCGGCTGGCGTTCGACGACTACACGACCGCGATACGCGCCCTGCTCGACACGGCCGGCCCGCGCACGGCACCGGCCGGCGGGAACACAGAGAACGAAGAAACGGGGCACCCCTCATGACCCAGTCCGCAGAGATCATGGCCTCCGCCACCCGGGTCACCCGCCGCTACGGCGAGGTGACGGCGCTGGACGACACCTCCCTCGAGATCCGCGCCGGGGAGCTGATCGGCCTGCTCGGCCCGAACGGCGCGGGCAAGTCCACCCTGGTCAACCTGCTCGCCGGGCTGCGCAGGCCCACGTCGGGCACGGTCACGCTGTTCGGCGGGGACCCCCGCGACCCGGCCAGGCGCCGGTGGCTCGGCATGACCCCGCAGGAGACCGGCCTGCCGTCGACGCTGCGGGTCCGCGAATGCGTGGACTTCGTGGCGGCCCACTTCCCCGAGCGGGCCGTCCGGGACGAGCTGCTGGAGCGCTTCTCGCTCGGCGACCTGCGCGACCGGCAGATCGGCGGCCTGTCGGGCGGGCAGAAGCGGCGGCTGGCGGTGGCGCTGGCGTTCGCCGGGCGCCCGCGCCTGGTGCTGCTGGACGAGCCGACCACCGGGCTGGACGTGGAGGCCCGGCGCGCGTTGTGGGACGCCGTCCGGGACTTCCACGGCGACGGCGGCACCGTCCTGCTGACCAGCCACTACCTGGAGGAGATCGAGGCCCTGGCGCAGCGGGTCATCGTGATCGGCCGGGGCCGGGTGCTGGCCGACGACACCCTCGGCGCCGTGCGCGGCATGGCCGGGGTCCGCAAGGTCGTGCTCACCGCCGCGGACCTGCCCGAGCTGCCGGGCCTGCTGCGCGAGGAGCGTGACGGCGAGCGCGTCCACCTGCTCACCTCGGACGCCGACGAGCTTGTCCGCGTCCTGGTCCGCTCCGGCGTGGCCTTCTCCGGCCTGGAGATCCAGCCCACCAGCCTCGAGGACGCCTTCCTCGCTCTCACCACCGGCGAAGCCCCGCCCGTCGCCGCCGCCTGATCGCGCACGGGCCCTCGCATCCATCCCCTCGTCCCACCCCCTTCAGGGAGTCCTCGTGTCCCTCGTCCTGACCCATGCCAAGTACCAGATCCTGGAGATCGTGCGGATCCCGATCGCGGTGATCGGCAACGTCTTCTTCCCCTCCGCGATCATGTTGTTCTTCGTCGTCCCGTTCACGGGTGACGATCCCGTGGCCGCGACGTTCGCCACCGGCTCGATGGTGACGTTCGCCGTCATGTCGACCTGCCTGTTCTCCTACGGGATCGGGGTGGCGGAGGACCGCGCGCAGCCGTGGGACCCCTACCTGCGCACGCTGCCCGCGGGGCCGTGGCCGCGGATGGGGGGACGGATCTGCGCGGGGCTGGTCATGATCGGCATCGCGCTGGTGCCGGTGCTGATCATCGCGGCGCTGTTCACCGAGGCGACGGTCAGCCCGCTCGGCCTGCTGCTCGGCCT
Source organism: Sphaerisporangium aureirubrum (assembly GCF_042658925.1). Taxonomy (NCBI): domain Bacteria; kingdom Bacillati; phylum Actinomycetota; class Actinomycetes; order Streptosporangiales; family Streptosporangiaceae; genus Sphaerisporangium; species Sphaerisporangium aureirubrum. The sequence goes on along the minus strand of NZ_JBHSRF010000005.1, from coordinate 96,687 downwards.
GGGCGCGCTCGCCGTCGCGGCGCTGCCGTTCACCTTCCTCGGCCTGCTGATCGGCTACACGCTGCCGTCCAAGGCGGCGATCGCCGTGGCGCAGGTGGTGTTCTTCCCGCTCGCGTTCGGCGGGGGCCTGCTGACCAACCCCCAGCAGAGCCCGGCGTTCATCGAGATCATCGCGCCGTACCTGCCGACCCGGGGCGCGGTGGAGCTGGTCTGGGCCGCCGTCGCGGACTTCACGCCCCAGGTGACCTCGCTGATCTCCCTCGCGGTCTGGACGGCCGCGGCCGGCGCGCTGGCCGCGTGGGCGTTCCGCCGGGACGAGGGGCGGCGCTTCTCCTGACGGCGGGGGCCACGGGAAGCGCCGAGGCCGCCGCGGGGAGTCCCCGCGGCGGCCTCGTGGCGTCGCCGGGCGGCGCGCTCGGCCGGGCGTGACATCCCGGCCTCTCCGCGCCGCGCTCCGGTCACGTGTTCCGCTCCCGCGACGTGTCAGCTCTCGGTGGTGCGCTCGGCGAGGGTCACGGTGACGGTCGAGGTGCTGCCGCCGCGCTCGTAGGTGAGGACCACCTTGGTGCCGGGCTTGAGGGCGCGGATCGCGCCGACCACCGTGTCGGCGCCGCCGACCTGGGTGCCGTCGATCTTGGTGATCAGGTCGCCCTCCTTGAGGCCCGCCTGCTCGGCCGGGCCGCCGGCCTGCACCGAGCCGATCACGGCGCCCTCGACGTCGCCCGTGGCGTCGGCGAGGTTGACGCCGAGGAAGGCGTGCGAGGCCTTGCCGCTCTTGATGAGCTGGTCGGCCACCTGCCTGGCCGTGTTGATCGGGATGGCGAAGCCCACGCCGATGTTGCCGTCGCCGCCGTTGGTGGCGATGGCGCTGTTGATGCCGACCACTTGCCCGGAGGAGTCGACCAGCGCGCCGCCGGAGTTGCCCGGGTTGATGGCCGCGTCGGTCTGGATGGCGCCGCCGATGGTGGTGGAGGCGTTCTGCTGCTGCTGCCCGGGGCGGCCCCAGCCGGGCGGGAGGCCGGGGTCCTGCTGGGACGGGGCGCCGCCGACGGTGACGGTGCGGTCCAGCGCGCTGATGATGCCCGCGGTCACCGAGCCCTCCAGGCCGAGGGGGCTGCCGATGGCCAGCACCGCGTCGCCGACGTTCAGCTTGTCGCTGTCGCCGAGGGTGGCCTTGGTCAGGCCGGAGACGTTCTGCGCGCGGATCACGGCGAGGTCGGTGGAGGGGTCGGTGCCGACGATGGTGGCCGCGGCGGTCTTGCCGTCGGTGAACTTGACCTGCACCTGCCCGCCCTGCCCGGCGCCCGCCACCACGTGGTTGTTGGTGAGGATCAGCCCGTCCGCGGAGAGGATCACCCCGGAGCCCTCGGCCTGGCCCTGCGCGGCGGTCACGGTGATCGACACCACCGACGGCTGCACGGCGCGGGCCACGTCCGCCACGGTGGCGCCCGCGGCGTTGGAGGCGGGCCGCATGATCGGGCTGACCGCCGCCGGGGTGCTGTCCCCGGCCGTGGCGACCAGCGCCCCGGCCACCCCGCCGCCGACGGCCACCGCCGCCAGCGCGAGCCCGGCCAGCGCCTTGCGTCCGAAGTTGCCCCGCGGGGGCAGCGCGCCCGTGGGCGGCGGGCCCGGGGGCACCACGGTCGGCGGCTCGGCGCCGGCCGGGGGCTGGTACCCGCCGTGCTGCGGAGGGGTGCGGCCGAACTGCGTCCAGCCTCGCGGCTGCGGCTCCCCACCCGGAACGGCCATTACCTGTGTCTGTGTGCGCGGGTCCTCGGTGTTCATCTCTCCCCCATGGTCATCCGCACTGTGCGGCCCTTTCGGCCACTCCTGGTCGGGGCCGGTAAAACAATGATGACAAACCCGCGATAAGAGCTGCCTAAGTCTTGTCTGAAGGTTTCCTGAACGCCCGCGTACGATCTCGGCCCGCCGGGTACTCCGGGCTCCGCAGCCGGTCTAGCCAGGCTCCCCCGCTGGTCAGAGCACACGCCGGGCCGCCGCACGGCCCGGATCGGGGTAAAGTGGCGCAGGACGGGGAGGCGATTTCCCCGGACGCACGGAGTCAAGGCTCCGGTCATTTCCGGAAACGGTCTCCGGCTTACGCCGAGCTTATTTCCGCATTTCCTGGACCCGCCCGGCGGGGGATTTCCGGAAAATCTTCGATAAACCGGGACCTAGTGCCGCATTAAGCCCGCTCAGCGTTCCCGGGTGACGTCGCGCCGGTACTCTTCGCGCAGCAGCCGCTTGAGGAGCTTGCCGGTGGGGTGGCGGGGCAGCTCGTCGCGGAAGTCGACGGTGCGGGGGCACTTGTAGGCGGCGAGGTGGGCGCGGCAGTACTCGATGAGCTCGGCCGCCAGCTCCGGGCCGGCCTCCGCCGGGTCGGCGGGCTGCACGACGGCCTTGACCGTCTCGCCCATCTCCTCGTCCGGCACGCCGAACACCGCGACGTCGGCCACCTTGGGGTGCACCGCCAGCACGTTCTCGGCCTCCTGCGGGTAGACGTTCACCCCGCCCGAGATGATCATGTAGGAGCGGCGGTCGGTGAGGTACAGGAAGCCGTCCTCGTCGAGGTGGCCGATGTCGCCGAGGGTGGTCCAGCCCCGGCCGCCGGGGTCCTGCGCGGCACGGGTCTTGCCCGGGTCGCCGTGGTACTCGAAGCGGGGGCCGCCGGAGAAGTACACGGTGCCGTCGCGGCCGGGCGGCAGCTCGTCGCCGTCCTCGTCCAGGACGTGCGGGTGGCCGAGCAGGGGGCGGCCGACGGTGCCCTTGTGGGCGAGCCAGTCCTGCGGCGAGGCGTACAGGAAGCAGTTGCCCTCGGTGCCCGCGTAGTACTCGTGCACGATGGGGCCCCACCAGCCGAGCATGCGCTCCTTGACCGGCACGGGGCAGGGCGCGGCGGCGTGGACGGCGCAGGCGTGCGAGGACAGGTCGTAGCGGGCGCGGGCGGCGTCCGGGAGCTTCAGCATCTTGATGAACATCGTGGGCACCCACTGCGAGTGGGTGACCCGGTGCCGTTCGATCAGCGCGAGGGCCTGCTCGGGGTCGAACCGCTCCATCACCACGATGGTGGCGCCGAGCCGCTGGAACGACATGCAGTACCGCAGCGGGGCGGCGTGGTACAGCGGCGCGGGCGAGAGGTAGACCGAGTCTGCCGAGGGCCGGAACAGCGCCTGGATCAGCTGGAGGAGCGGGCCCGGGGTGTCCAGCGGCGCCAGCCGCAGCGGCGGCTTGACGCCCTTCGGCCGCCCGGTGGTGCCCGAGGAGTAGAGCATGTCGGCGCCGTGGCACTGGTCGTCCAGCGGAGTCGCCGGGTGCGCCGCCACGGCCTCCTCGTAGGAGCCGAAGCCCGGGGCGACGCCGTCCATCATCAGCCGCAGGCCGACCTTCGGGGTCCGGCCGGTGACCGAGACGGCCACCTCGGCGAGCGCCGCCGAGGAGATGAAGACCCGGGCCTCGCAGTCGTCCACGATGTAGGCGAGCTCCTCCGAGCGCAGCCGGGAGCTGATCGGCGTGTAGTACAGGCCGGACCGGTGGGCCGCCCAGGCCACCACCAGGAACAGGGGGTGGTTCTCCAGCATGAACGCGATGTGGTCCCCCGGCTCGAGCCCCGCCGCGCGGAACACCCGGGCCAGCCGGTTGGACTCCTCGTCCAGCTCCCGGTAGGTGACCACCCGCCCGGACCCCGCCATGACCACCGCGGGCTTGTCGGGACTTTCTGCGGCGACGGCACCCGGATGCATGAAACCGAACATTACTCGGTTTGTGGTCGGCACGAAAGGATCAGCGGGCCGGGCACGCCGCGGCCCGCCGTCCGGGCCGGAGTCCGGAAGGCGGGCCGTGGTCATGGCGGGGCAGGGGTCAGGCGACGGCGGGTTCCGGGACCGTCGCGGGGGTGAGGGCGATGGCCAGGACCTCGCGGACGTCGCTCACCGTGTGGACGGTCAGCTCGTCGCGGACGGCCCGGGGGACGTCGTCCAGGTCGGGCTCGTTGCGGGCCGGGATGAGCACCGTGGTGATGCCCGCCCGGTGCGCGGCGAGGAGCTTCTGCTTCACGCCGCCGATGGGCAGCACCCGGCCGGTCAGCGACACCTCGCCGGTCATCGCCACGTCGGACCGCACGGGGCGGCCGGACAGCAGCGACGCCAGGGCCGTGGTCATCGTGACGCCCGCCGAGGGGCCGTCCTTGGGGATCGCCCCGGCCGGGACGTGGATGTGCACGGACCGGTCCTTCAGGGACCCTACCGGCAGCTCCAGCTCCACGCCGCGCGAACGGAGGTAGGACAGCGCGATCTGCGCGGACTCCTTCATCACGTCGCCGAGCTGCCCGGTCAGCGTGACCGCCGTGGACCCGGTCTCGGGGTCGGCGAGGGACGCCTCGACGTACAGCACGTCGCCGCCCGCCCCGGTGACCGCGAGGCCGGTCGCCACGCCGGCCACGGCGGTGCGCTGCGCCGACTCCGGCAGCGAGGACTCCGGCACGTGCCGGGGCCTGCCGAGGTAGCCGACCAGGTCGGCCTCGCCCACCCGCACGGGCAGCGCGCCGGCCGACAGGGCCGCCTTGGCGGTCACCTTGCGCAGCACCCGGGCGATCGCCCGCTCCAGCGAGCGCACGCCCGCCTCACGGGTGTACTCCCCGGCCAGCCCGCGCAGCGCCTCGTCGTCGAACGTGACGTCCTGCGCGGTCAGGCCCGCCTTGTCGAGCTGGCGCGGCAGCAGGTGGTCGCGCGCGATGGCGACCTTCTCGTCCTCGGTGTAGCCGTCGAGGGTGACGATCTCCATGCGGTCCAGCAGCGGGCCGGGCACCGCCTCCAGGACGTTGGCGGTGGCGAGGAACAGCACGTCCGACAGGTCGAGCTCGACCTCGAGGTAGTGGTCGCGGAACGTGTGGTTCTGCGCGGGGTCCAGCACCTCCAGCAGCGCCGCCGTCGGGTCGCCGCGGTAGTCGGCGCCGACCTTGTCGACCTCGTCCAGCAGCACGACGGGGTTCATGCTGCCCGCCTCGCGGATGGCCCGCACGACGCGGCCGGGCAGCGCGCCGACGTAGGTGCGCCGGTGGCCGCGGATCTCGGCCTCGTCCCGCACGCCGCCGAGGGCGACCCGGACGAACTTGCGGCCCATGGCGCGGGCCACCGACTCGCCGAGCGAGGTCTTGCCGACCCCGGGAGGCCCGGCCAGCGCCAGCACGGCGCCGCTGCGGCGCCCGCCGACCACGCCGAGGCCCTGGTCGGCGCGGCGCTTGCGCACCGCGAGGTATTCGACGATGCGCTCCTTGACGTCGTCCAGGCCGGTGTGGTCGGCGTCCAGGACGGCCCGCGCGGCGGAGATGTCGTAGGAGTCCTCGGTGCGGGTGTTCCACGGCATGTCGAGGACGGTATCCAGCCAGGTGCGGATCCAGCCGCTCTCGGGCGACTGGTCGGAGGTGCGCTCCAGCTTGCCGACCTCCTTGAGCGCGGCCTCGCGGACCTTCTCCGGCAGGTCGGCGGCCTCCACGCGGGCGCGGTAGTCCTCCTCCTCGGAGGCGGCGTCGCCGTTCAGCTCGGCCAGCTCCTTGCGGACGGCGGCCAGCTGCTGCCGCAGCAGGAACTCCCGCTGCTGCTTCTCCATGCCCTCCTGGACGTCCTTGCGGATGGTCTCGGCGACGTCCAGCTCGGCCAGGTGATCACGGGCCCACTCGACCAGCCGGGCCAGCCGCACGGCGGGGTCGGGCTCTTCCAGCAGCTCGACCTTCTGGGCCGTACTGAGCCACGGGGCGTATCCGGAGCTGTCGGCCAGCTCGGAGGCGTCCTTTATCTGGTTCACCGCGTCCACGACCTGCCACGCGCCGCGCTTCTGCAGGATGGTGGCCGCGAGCGACTTGTACTCCTTGGCCGACTCCTCGGCGCGGTGGTCGGCGGGCACGACCTCCATGGGGGTCGCCTCCACCCACAGGGCGGCACCGGGGCCGGTGGTGCCCGAGCCCACCCGCACGCGCTCCACACCACGCAGCACCGCGGCGGGGCCGCCGCCGGGCAGCCTTCCGACCTGCTCGATCACGGCGGCGACGCCCACGGCGCCGTACCTGCCGTCCAGGCGCGGCACGAGCAGCACCTGCGCCTTGCCCTGCTCAGCCGAGGCCCTGGCGGCGTCGATGGCCGCGCGCACCTCGGTGTCCGACAGGTCGAGCGGGACGACCATGCCGGGCAGGACGACCTCGTCGTCTAGCGGCAGAACCGGGAGGATCAAGCTCTGACTCATGCGAACTCCAAGGGTTGAGTTACATGCACTCAATTAATGAGAGCCCACGATTGTTCCCAACCCTGCGCCTGTTCGCTGTGAGCGATCGTAATTCTGTAATCAGCACCCCCCGGGCGGCCGAGGCGGTCACCGGGGTAATCCATGATGGGCTGCATGGACAACGGCGGCATTCGCATGAAATCCCCCCAAGGGCGGTGGGTGCTGTTCACCACTGTGCTGGGCTCGGGCATGGCCTTCCTTGACAGCACCGTGGTCAACGTGGCTCTTCCCAAACTGGGACGGGAACTCGGCGCCTCCATGTCCGGGCTGCAGTGGACGGTGAACGCCTACACCCTCACGCTGGCCGGGCTCATCCTGCTCGGCGGCTCCCTCGGCGACCGGTTCGGCCGCCGCAAGATCTTCGTGATCGGCGTGGTGTGGTTCGCCGTCACCTCGGCGCTGTGCGGGCTCGCGCCCAACGTCGAGGTGCTGGTGCTGTCGCGCGCCTTGCAGGGCATCGGCGGGGCGCTGCTCGCCCCCGGGTCGCTGGCGATCATCCAGGCGTCGTTCGCCCGTGCGGACCGGCCCCGGGCCGTCGGCGCCTGGTCCGGGCTCGGCGGCGTCGCGGGCGCGGTGGGGCCGCTGCTCGGCGGGTGGCTGGTGGAGACCGCCGGGTGGCGCTGGGTGTTCCTGATCAACCTGCCGATCGCCGCGCTGGTGGTGGCGGTGGCCGCCAAGCACGTGCCCGAGACCCGCGACGAGGCCGCCACCGGCCGGTTCGACGTGCTCGGCGCGGCGCTGGCCGCGCTGGCCCTCGCCGGGGTGACCTACGGGCTGATCGAGGTCGGCTCCCCGCTGGCGCTGGCCGCCGTGATCGCCGGGGTGCTGCTCGGCGTCGCGTTCGTGGTGCTGGAGACGCGCCGCTCGCACGGCGGCGGGGTGGGGGCGCTGGTGCCGGTCCGGGTGTTCGCCTCCCGGGAGTTCACCGCGATCAACGCGGTGACGCTGGTCATGTACGCCGCGATGGGCGTGGTGTTCTTCCTGCTCGTGGTGGAGCTCCAGGTGGCCGCCGGGTTCTCCCCCATCGCCGCGGGCAGCGCGATGCTCCCCGTCATGCTGCTGATGCTGGTGCTGTCGCCCCGCTCGGGGGAACTGGCCAAGCGCATCGGGCCGCGCCTGCCGTTGACGGGCGGCATCCTGGCCGTCGCCGGCGCCCTGGTCCTGCTCAGCCGCGTCGGCCCCGGCGCCTCGTACCTCACCGACGTGCTACCCGCCGTGGTCCTGTTCGGCCTCGGCCTGTCCGCCGCCGTGGCCCCCCTGACCGCGACCGTCCTCGCCACCGCCGACGAGCGCTACGCCGGGGTGGCCAGCGGCGTCAACAACGCCGTGGCGCGCACCGGAGGCCTGCTGGCCGTGGCCGCCATCCCCCCGCTGGTCGGCCTGACCGGCGCCGCCTACACCTCACCGGCCGCCTTCACCGCCGGCTTCCGCTCCGCCATGCTCATCTCCGCCGCCATGATGGCCGCCGCCGCCGTCCTGACCTTCGTCACCATCCGCACCAACGCCCTGCGCGACCCGGAACGCGTCCCGGCCCGCAAGACGTCCTGCGACCTGTGCGCCCCGCCACTGGAGACCGGCGAGAAGCTCGGCGAACGCACCTGACCCCCGGGCTCGTGGCCCCGCCGCGGCGTGTCCACTCCTAGGCAGAGCTGACATGGGCCGCGAGCAGTCGCCAGCCGTGACCGTCCGAGTGGATCCAGGTACGCGTGTAACGCACCCGGGCGGTGAACGCCTCGCCCTTGAACACCCCTTCCAGGGTCCCGAGAAACCACGTGACCCCGGTCCCGCCGTCCACCAGGACCTGGAGGTCCTCCTCGTCGACCCGGGTGAGGCGCTGCTCACCCGTGCGCTGGATCTCCAGGTCGTCGGCCTTGGAGTACAGCCGCCCGTCGGGCCCGGTGAACACGAGCCGGTCGTCGATCAACAGATCGAGCGCGGCCGCGTCGGCGGCCAACTGGGCGGCCTGCAGGCGCCGCTCGGCCTCCCGCAGTTCGACGGTCAGGCCGTCCGCCCCGCTCACCGTCCACCTCGCGACATCAGCGGAATCCGCATGAACACATGACCTCTCCATGAGCCGCCGTCAGGAAACGTATCCGATCACCCGCGCGTCCGCACGTCCGTCAAGCGGGCGGGTGGACGGTCAGGGTGGCCGGGCCGAGGCGGAGTTCGCCGTCGTCCAGTGGTGCGCAGCGCACTCCCCCGTGCCCGCGTAGCCCGCGGAAGGCGCCGGGGGCGAGGACGGCGTCCATCCACGCGCAGGGGGCGGCCGGGCGGTAGGCCTGGAACCGTATCTCGCCGTCTCCGGAGTCCAGGCCGAACAGCGCGCCGTCGGACGAGGTCCCGTCGCGGTGCCGCCGGGCGGCCAGTTCGTCGACCGGGAAGCCACGCAGGACGATGTTGCGGCGCGTGAGCAGCGGATCGAGCGGGCCGGCCAGTCCCAGCCGCCGGGCGAGTTCGTCCAGCGACTCGGCCGCGAACAGGCTGACCGCCGCCCGCTGGTGCGCGCGGCGGTTGAAGTACCGATCCCCGACGATGCCGAGCCCCGCCCGCACGACGACGCGCTCTCGCCCGGCAGGCTCCGGATCCGGCCGCGGCCCGTCCCCGGGCCGCCCTTCGAAGGCGTGCACCGGCGAGACGTGAAGAGCCACGATCTCCACCGGCCGGGGCCCGGCGACATGGCCACTCACATGTCCGACCTTATAGAGACGGCCAAGACCGGTCCAACGTTTCAGCGCGCTCGACTTCGGCGGCGGACGGTGAGCCGCCCGGGCGAGCCGGTCAGGCGCGAAGACGTTCCAGGGCCTCCGAGTAACTCCGGCTGTGGCCGGGGAGCAGGGCCGCCAGCCGTTCGAAGAAGACACCCCCCGAACGCCGCAGTTCCGCCAGCAGTTCCTCCTCGGTGAGGGTCGCGGTACGGCGTTCGCGCGAGACTTCGAACTCGCACGTGAGCATCACCCGACCGGCGGGAGCGATCCGGCGGAACGACAGGCTGATCGGCTGATCGGGGAAGTAGGTCGCGGCCTGCCCCGTGGACCGCATCTCCTCGACCATGTCGGTGATGTAGAACCACAGCTCGTCCACGTAGTCCCATTGATCTTTCCCCAGGATCGCCCGCCCGTCGACCTCCACCTCGATCGCGCCCTCGACGTAGTCGGGGTCGCCCAGTGACCCGGCGAACTCGTCCACCGCCACGAATTCGCCGCCGGACGTCCGAAGATAGCTCCGAACATTGATCATGGGTGAACCCTCACTTCGGATAGAACTGGCCTATCCGCCCGTTCTTTATTCCTAGCACGTAGGTGATGCCGTTGATCTTACCGGTGATCTGGAAGGTTCGGCTGGTCCCCTTTTGCAGGAGGACAGACCGGTTCTGCCGCATGATCGCCCCGATGGCCTTGGTCACGTCCTCGACGGACATGCTCTCGTCGAAGAATGTCTGCTCAGCCTTCTGCGACCCGTCCCAATACTTCGGATGATGGCGTTTGAGGATGTGATCCATGCCTTTCTTGTCCAGGAGGAAGGTCTCGTTGCCGAATCGCATGCGCACGCTGTTGAAGCCGCGCAACACCGGCAGGCAGTTGCCGTTGTGCACGAGGACGTCGTCGTCCCCCGCCTCGACGAAGAACGTGGGGACGCCCTCGATCGTCAGGTTGTGCACCCGCTGGTCCGCCCGGAGGTACCCCCGTACCCCGGCCACCTCGACGGTCGTGCCGTCCGAGGTCCTCAGCCGCATTCCGGGCCGCAGATCGGCGGCGTTGAACCAGTGCCCCTGGCCGTCCACCCAGAAGGGGTGCGTGTCCGTCGCGGTGAGGGCCGCCATCGCACCCCCGGGAGCCCGCAGCCCGATCTCGTACAGGTGTTTCTCCCCGCGGCCGCCGGGTGTCGCCAGGACCGCCCGCACACCGCGCTCACCCGTCTCCGGGTCGTAGACGACCACCTCGTCGCCCGGTTCGACCTCCTCGATGGGCTTACGCGTGCCGTCGGCCATCAGTACGCGTACACCGGGAGGGAAGCTGCTGCACGACTTGATCGACTTGCCCAGATAGCCGCCCAGCTTCTGCGCCGCCTTCCCCGACCGGCCGGCCAGTTTCAGCCCGCCGACCACGAGTTTCTCGCCCGGGATGAAACTGGCCGCGAACATGGCGCACGATCCGGCGTTGCCCTCCGTGCACTTGACCGCGTCTTCCATCACGAATTTGACGACGTCGAGGGTGAAATGCGCCACCTTCGACATGACGCTGTCGTCGTAGTACTCGAACGGATCGAATCCGAGCAGCTGTTCCAGTTGCTGGTCGATCACGGCGAGGCATTCATAGACCGCGCACTGGGTACGCCGGATGAGGAGATCGGCGACCGCCTGGCGCCACCGCTCGGCCTCTTCGATCGCCCGCTTGGCGAGTCTCTGCCGCTTGAAGTATTCCTCGCACCATGCCGTGCGATTCCGCTTGCACTCGTACTGGTTGTAGCTGTCGCACTCCGGGGTGTTGTTGAGGCACGGCTTGAGCCCTCCGGGATCGGAGATGCCGACCGGATTGTTCCCGGCATAGCTGTAGGGATTCGCCCACTGGGGTTTGTCCGCGTCCAGCAGCGGATCGGCTGATATGAACTTGGCGATGGAAGGGTCGTAGTACCGCGCCGAGAGGTAGTCCAGCCCGGTCGCCGCGTCCTCCACCCTGCCGAGGAAGCCGCGATCGGTGAAGGGAAGGTCGTCGACGCCCCGGCGCGCCCCGAAGGGCAGGTAACGCTCGCGGCTCACCACACCGGTGGTGTCGTCGACCGCGAGCTGCTGGGACCCGTGGAAGCCCGAGGCGAGCCACGTCACCCCCGCGGCGCCGGCGCGCATGGCGACGGTGGCCCCGCCGGGAGCCGAGTAGTAGCGCTTGGCGGTGAGCCGCCCCCCGGCCAGTTCGATCTCCATGGAGCCGAGGTAGAGGGTGGCCTTGCCGCCCGGATCACGCCTGATGAGGCGCTCACCGTCGGCGTCGTACACCATCGTGGACTCCTGGCCGTCGACGGTTGCCTTGCTCAGCTCACCGAGCTCGTTCCACTGGAAGACCCCGGCCTTCCCGTCCACGGAACGCGATGTCAGGTTCCCCGCGCCGTCGTAGCCGTAGGTGTCGGTACCGCCTCCGGGCCTGGTGATCGAGGTGACCGCGTTGGGACGGACACCGGAGGGACCGGGCGACGGGTAGTGGTAGGCGGCTGTCTGACCCCTGTCGGTCAGAGTGGACATGTTGCCCACCGCGTCGTATCCGTATTGCTGCTTGTACGGGTCGGCGCCCAGGCTGTCCGCCGCGCCCGGGCCGCCGGCGCAGGACGCGACCGTCGTGGTCCACGCCGCCGTGAGCCGCCGCAGCCCGTCATAAGCGAAACACTCGGACTGCCCGGGCGTGCCGCCCCCCACGGCGGAGGCGGCGTCCAGGACGCGCGTGACGCGCCCGGACACGTCATAGAAGTACTGGTCGTCCTGCGCGGTCCTCGGCGTCGTGGTCTGCGCGTCGACGAGCGTGGTGACACGGGAGATCCAGCCTGTGGTGTCATCCCAATTGACGGTCCGCTTGATCTTCCCGCCGGCCCCGTACGCCCGCTCGGCGAGCCGTCCCGTCGGCGTGTACCGCGTGTCGTCGACGTAGACGTATCCGCCTCCGAGGTCGGACGTCACGCGCCTCGCCAGGCCGAGGTCGTCGAAGGTGGACGTGACCTTCTCGGCGGGAAGCCCACCGGCCGCGGGCATCGTCACCGCGCTCACCGCGCCCGCGGTGTCGTACTCCGCCGTGAACGTGTAGCTTCCCGCCAGCAGGTCCTCCGACGTCGGGACGGTGACCTTGGTGCCGAGCGGGCGCCCCATGACGTCGTAACCGGTGACTTGCTCCTTGTAGGCCTCCGTGCCCGCGAACCGGGTCGACGAGGTGAGCTTCCCAGGCGCCAGAGTGTCGTACACCCATTCCGCGAGCTTGGTTCCGGTGCCCGAGTCGCCCGACCACAGCCTGGTCTTGCGGCCGAGGTCGTCGTAGTCGTAGGAGAGCTTCTGCCCTCTCCCGTCCTTCGTCCACGCCAGCAGCCCGGTCGCGTCGTAATGGTCCTCGCCCACGCCGGTGTCCGGGTCCTGCGAGGCTACGCGGCGACCGGCCGAGTCGTACGTGAAGGTGCGGACGTTCCCGTTGGCGTCGGTCATCCTCGTCATGTGACCGTCGATGTCGTAGGCGTAGGTGGTGTCGTGGTGGGTCACCCCGTCGGCCCATTCCTCGACCTTCGTCACATGATCCTTGAGGTCGGAGTGGTAGACGGTCTTCCCCCCGCCCGGAGGCTGCACCTCGACACGGTCACCGAAGTAACGGGTCGTGGTCCGGCTGAGTTCGGCGCCGGCGCCGTATTCGACCTGGGCCACCGTCTGCCCGGCCCCGTCGTACACCGAGCGCGACCACTGCGGCAGATCGGTCAGCGCCGGATTCAGCAGCGACGATCCCGGCGCGGCGGAATTGTGGACGGGCGCGGACGTGGCCGACGGAAGCCCACGCGCGTCGTAGGTCTTGACCGTGACTATCCTCCCGCCGGCGGGAGACGTCCTTTGCGTCTCACGCGGACGCCCCAGGCCGTCGACGTAGGTGTGGGTGCTCAGCCACACGGCCGACCCGCCCGAACCGGACCGCAGGGTGTTCATCGTGCTTTTCGCCACCGAGCCCGGCTGGCCCAGGTTCCCGTCGTAGGGGATCGTGTAGTCCACCCGCGCCGCCGGCGTCCCCCCGCTGACGGGCCGTTCGGGGGTCCAGTACCTCAGCGTGCGCCCGAGCGCGTCGTAGTCGATCACCACGTCGTTGCCGGCGGCGTCCCGGATCCTCAGGTCCTGGCCGTGCAGCGGCGAGGACCACGTCGTCGCGGTGTGCCCTATGGGGTTGGTCACCGTGACGCCGTCGAAGGGGAATCCCGTCGCCGGCAGATACGCCGTTCTCGTGATCTTGCCGCGGGCGTCGGTGGTCGACACGTCTCGCCCGTAGCCGTCGAACTCCGCCTTGACCTTGGTGAAGTCACTGTCGCCGGTGTAGGTGCGCGTCTCGGTGGCGTCCCCCACCGAAGGGGTGTTGCCCGCCGGATCGACGGCCCCGTCATACAGGGTGACCGTCCTGGCGAGGAGTGCGCCGGCCGTGCAGGCGTCCCCGGCGCGGCGCTCGACGACGGCCGGATAGTCGAGCAGCCACTTGGCTGCGTTCCGGGCGTAGGTGGTGGTGACGCAGGTGTTGTCCGCGGCCGTGGAGGTGTCGCCGTAGTCGTTGACCTTCGTCGGCAGTCCGTAGGAGTCGTAGGCGGTGCGCTGATCGCTGTAGCGGAAACCGCCGGTGACGGCTTCCCTGGTGACCTGGCGGGTGGTGCCGATCAGCAGCGGGTCGTAGATGCCGGGCCCGTCACCCGCGGCCCGGGTGGTGTACTCGTAGCGGGTCGAGCCGATCTCTGTGTACCCGCCGGGGGTGGGGCCGCCGGGCGGAGTGGCCGACGGTGTGGGGGTCGGCGTGACGGGGGTCGTCGGGGTGGGGGTGGGGGCGGCGGTGCAGTCCCCGAGGTCCTTCCAGGCGTTGGTGACCTTGCCGGGCTCGGCGCTGACGCTGGCCTGGAGCGCCTCCCAGTGGTGCCCGGTCCAGGTGACCTTGGCGCCCTTGGAGTAGGACGCGAACCGCTGCCAGGTCGGATGGGTGCAGGCCAGCGTCGCCGTCCCCAGCAGGCGGGCGAGGCCTCGGGCCAGGGTCCTGGCGGGGGTGATCGCGGCGGTGACCAGGAGGCCGCCGGGCGCGGCGGGCCCCGCCCCGGCGAGGGTGGCACCGCTGACGGTGGTGGCGCGCCAGGTCTGCTCCTGCAGCGTGCGCCCGGCCAGCACCCGGGAGTCGTCGTACCCGTTGCCGTCGAAGTCGGTGATCCGGGTGCCCTTGGGGGTGCCGTCGGCGCGCGGGTCGTCGTACATGCCGCGGAAGAACGTGGTCGTGGTGACACCGAAGTCGTCGGGGCTCGTGCCGGCACCCTTGATGGTGCGCACGGTCTGGTAGCCCCGGAACTCGTCCCAGTCCTCGCTCAGTGTCTTGCAGTAGGTGCCGGACGGCTGGCCGCACAGCACGCCGGAGATCGTGGTGGCGCGCATGTAGTTGAACGGCCGCGCCCAGGCCGGGGTGCCCACGTACTCGTACCGGGTCGGCACGTCGGGAGAGCCGCCGACCAGATCCCTGTCGACGACCTGGGTGACCAGCCACTTCATGTAGACGGCGCGGCTGGTGCGCTGGATACCGCCGGAGTCGTAGTAGGTGCCCAGCGTCGCCTGGTAGCAGTCGCGGGCACCCGTGTCCCAGCCGGTGGTGGGATACCCCGACGGGATGGGGCACGGGTTGGCCTGGCCGTAGTACACGTCGGTACGGCCGCCCAGCCCGTTGTACACCGCCGAGACGCGCGGCAGCCGCAGGCGTGGCTTGCCCTGCGCGTCGTTGTGGTCGGCCCGGTTGTCCAGCAGCGTGGCCTCGAAGTCGACCGGCGGCAGCGGGATGTCCGGGCCGGTGCCCGCGAGGCCGACCGGACGAAGGGTGTCCAGCCACAACACCGGACCGGCCGGCGGTAGTCCCTGGAGGATCTGGGTGTACACCCACTTGTAGCCGGCCTCCAGCCGGTAGACCTCGTCCCAGCCGCCCCCTTGCTTGAGGGCCGAGGTCACGATGGTGTGCAGCCGCTTGGAGATGTAGAACGCCGGTCCCGGCGTGTCGCAGGCGGTGATCACGTCGGCGGGGCCCGACGGGCAGTTCAGGTCGGAGGGGGTGTCGTCGTCCCACGGCACGCCCGAGGCGGGCGGCTGCCCGCGGTCGACGGCGTTGAAGACGACCTTGGCGGTGTGCGCCGACCCGGCCACGCCGGTGTTACGCCCGTAGGAGACCTGAGCCAGGTAGCCGCCCCGGTCGTAGGCCACCCGGAACGCCCGCCCGTCCCCCAGCGGCCCCGGCTGGCACAGCGCGCCGACCACCTTGCAGTACCAGTTCTCCTCCCTGGTGTAGGTGTAGTCGGTCACGTTGCCGTGCGGCTCGATCTCCTGGTCCAGGTTCCACCGCCAGGTGGCGTTGCACAGTCCCGGCGTGCCCGTCCTCGAATAGCTGGAGTTGCACGGCTCTCCGGGGTCGTCGCCCACGTAGGCGGTCTGCCAGTTGGAGTCACGGACGGCACCGAACCGGTACCGGGTGCCGCCGGTGGTGGTCACCACCCACGAGGACAGGCCCGACTGGACGTCCAGCACGTAGTCGAGCTTCCAGCCGTAGTCCTCCACCGTCTTCCAGCCGCCGCCGGCCCGGTCCTTGACGATCGGCGATGATTTGCCCTCCACCGAGAGCGTCAGGTACGAGGTGGTGTGATCGGTGGTCGCCGGGTCCCCGTCGTTCTCGTCCGGCGACTCCCAGCACTGATGCTTCCAGTTGCGCTGCTCGGTGTTCTTGGTCGTCTCCGCCGTGTCGTCGGAGCACGCCCGGAACCGCCGCTCGATGAAACCGGTCGAGACCTCCCAGCCCATGCCCGCGACCGATGCCTGGTTGTTGGTGTAGTTGGTCAGGCCGTCGACCCCCGAGGAGGAGTACGACAGCGCCAGGTCCGGCGCGTCGCCCGCCACGGCGGGCGGAACCGGAATCGGATATGAGTAGGAGAATCCGCCCCCGGACAATCCCACCTGCCAGGATCCGGCCGCCTTCAGATCGGTCGCCGCGAAGTTCGTCGTCCCCGCGCCCGGGTCCTCCGCCGCGGCGGCCGAGGCCAGGACGTACACGTTCCCCACCGACGGCGTGTCCGCGGCGGCGGCCTCTACCTCCGCCACCACCTGCCGGGCGGAACCGTCGTTGTGGGACGGCACCACCCTCGCCTTCTCCGCCGCCTTCGCGCACGTGGTGTCCGGGCGCTCCGCGAGCAGACAGGCCGGCATCTCGATCACACCGAGCCGCGCCGCGGCACCCGGCGACCCCGGGGCGAAAGCGGAGTAGTCCAGTGCCACGCGCACGCGGCCGGCCGCGGTCCCGCCGTCGGAACGGACGAGCCGGACGCCCAGCCCTGTGCCGCCCAGTCGCCGGACCACGTCGGCGCCAAGCGTCTCCACGCGTACCCGGCCCGGCGAGGACGCCCCCGCCCGCGCCACCGACACAGGAAGACCCGCCGCCTTGGTCACCGAGGCGCCGACGGCCACCTCGGCCGTCCCGGCGGCCGGCCGCACCGGCGCGACCGCCTTGCGGGCCGGAGCCGGCGCGTCCTCCACCCCGGTCACACCGGCGACCTCGCGAATCGGCCGCCCCTCCACCGACCGCCCATACCCCGCCGCGTCCGGAGACGGTGGAGACACCAGGTCGGTGATCACACCTATGGCACTGACCAGCAACGCCAACGAAAGAAGCGTTAAAAGCCGGTTTCTGACACGCGAAAGAAGCACGACACTCCCCCGAAAACCCCGTCGTCAATCGATGCTATTAATCGATGACCCACATAAAGCAGCTATAAAGCGACTAAACGGGATTAATGCTCGCCAAGGCCTCGCCGCCTGTCAATGCCGTGTTCGCGAGCACCGTGTCACGTTGCGTAAAGACGCTAGGTCACAGGAGAGCAGCGGCCAGGGAGACCCGGAAACGGCCTCCCGATGCGGCCGTCGCGTTTTGTTGCCGGCTCAAATTCTGCATCAGGTAACAAAGGTGGCACGTTATCCGGCGATATGGATTCTGCGGGCGCTCAAGCCGGATTTCGCCGAGCCGCCCCCGTCAGTTCAGGATCGCGGGGAGGCCGGCGGCCAGGCGTTCGTAGTCCTTCTCGCGGTTGTAGACCTGGGCGGAGATGCGCAGGAGGCCGGCCCTTGGCCAGGGTTTGATGCCTACGCGGCAGTGGAGGCGGTGGTAGATCTCGGCGGACAGTTCCTCGGCCTCGTCGTAACCGGTCGCCATGCCTTCGGGGAGGCGCAGGATGCGCATGGACAGCTCGGGGTCGGCGCGCCAGGGGGTGAGGCCGGGTATCTCGGCGAGGATCTCCTGGCCGCGGGCGGCCAGGCTGGCGTTGCGCTCGCGGACCTTCCGGGCGCCGAGGTCGGTGAGCAGGCGGACGCCGTGGGGGGCGGCCAGCCATGCGGTGTGGTCGCGGGTGCCCTGCATCTCCAGGGAGCGGGGGAAGCCGTCGTCCAGGAAGAAGGACGGGATCAGGGGCACCACGCGGTCGCGCCACTCCGGGCTCACGGCCAGTACTCCGGCCGAGTGGGGGGTGAAGACCCATTTGTGCAGGTTGCCGGTGTAGAAGTCGGCGCCGATGCGATTGAGGTCCAGGTCGAGCATGCCGGGGGCGTGCGCGCCGTCCACGACGGTCACCACGCCGGCGGCGGAGAGCTCCTCGCACATCCGCTCGACGGGAAACAGGCGCGCGGTGTTGGAGGTGATGTGGTCGAACACCGCCACCCTGGTGCGCGGGGTGACCGCGTCGAGGAACGCCCGCGCCGCGTCCTCCCCCGACCATTCGCCGTCGTACTGGCCGGGCAGCGTCACGGTGACCACCTCGGCGCCGGTGCGGCGCGCCGTGTGCCGCACCGCGATGTCGACGGCGCCGTACGCGTGGTCGCACATCAGGATCTGGTCGCCGGGGCCGAGGGGCACCGAGTGCAGCGCCACCGCCACGCCCTCGGTCACGTTGGCCACGAACGCCGTGCCGTCCGGGTCCCCGCCGAGGAACTCGGCCACCTCGGTGCGGGCCTTGGCGACCCGGTCGAAGAGGGTCGAGACGAACAGGTCGGGGTTGCGCTCCGCCTCGCGGCGCAACTCGTCCTGCCGGTCGCGCACGCGGCAGGGCACCGCGCCGAACGAACCGTGGTTGAGATGAGCGATCGACGGGTCCAGGCTGAAGTCCTCGATGTCCACCCCCGGACCTTAACCCGGACTCCGGCCGTTGACCCGCCCCCGCCCCCGGTCAGTACGCGAACGCCTGCCGCCGGACGCTGTTGTCGAAGTTGGACAGCAGCAGCTCCGGCTCGCCCACCGCCCGGATGCCGGGGAGGCGGGTGAACAGCTCCCGGAACATGATCTTGATCTCCTGGCGGGCGAGGTTGGCGCCGAGGCAGAAGTGGGGGCCGGGGCCGCCGAAGCCCACGTGGGGGTTGGGTGAGCGGGTGATGTCGTAGCGGGCGGCGTCGGGGAAGACCTCCTCGTCGCGGTTGGCGGAGCCGTAGAACAGGACCACCTTGTCGCCGGGGGCCAGGTGGACGCCTCTGATCTCGTGGTCCTGGGTGACCGTGCGGCGGAACTGCATGATCGGGGAGACGTGGCGGACGGTCTCCTCGATGGCGCCGGCGATGTGGGTGTCGAAGTCGCTCACCAGGCGGTCGCGGGCGTCGGGGGTGTCGGTGATGAGTTTCAGGCCGTGGGCCATGGTGTTGCGGGCGGTCTCGTTGCCGGCGACCAGCAGGAGGGTGAAGAAGGAGCCGAGTTCCCTGGGGGTGAGGCGCTCGCCGTCGACGTTGGCGGTCACCAGCGCGGAGACCAGGTCGCCCGCGGGATCGCGTTCGCGTTCGCGGCCCAGCTTGATGACGAGGCGTTGCAGGGCCAGCAGCGCGGCCATGTTGCGGCCCGCCATCGCGACCGTGCGGGGCAGGCTCATCCGGACGCCGGTGTACTCGGTGGAGACGTCCACGTGGCGGTGCACCCGGGCGCGGATCTCGTCGGGGACGCCGACCATGTCGCAGATCACGTGGATGGGGAGCCTGGCCGCCACCTGCGCCACGAAGTCGCGCGGGCCCTCGGCGACCACGTCGTCCACGATGCGCTCGGCGGCCCGGACGATGTCGTCGTCCAGCTTGGCGAGCATCTTGGGGGAGAACGCGCGGGAGACGATGCGCCGCAGCCGGGCGTGCCTCGGGTCGTCGAGGTTGACCATCGAGTCCCCGAACACGTGCTTCACCCATCCCGGCGGCTCGGGGTTGGTGACGGCGGGCTCGCTGGAGAACACCTTGGCGTTCCTGCTCGCCTCCACCACGTCGGCGTGCCGCACCAGCGCGTGGAAGCCCTTGCCCGACCGCAGCAACGGCACGCGCCGCTCGGGGAAGAACACCGGGCGCTCCAGCGCCCGCAACCGCGCGAAGTCCCGCTCACGCTCCTGCGGCGCCCTCCCCCAGAACGCCAGATCCGCCAAGTCGATACCGGTCTCCACCGCCGTCGTCACGGCAACCATCCTGGCACGGCCACGTCAGCGGTAGGGCTGCCAGCGGACGGTGAGGTCGCCCGCGCGGAAGCTGGTCATGCGGTGCTGCCACTGGGCGCGGACGGTGGGGTGGCTGCGCAGGATGGGCAGGACGCTGGTGACCAGCTTCAGCTCGCGGAGGCGGCGGAAGACGGGGAAGCCCGGCCAGCGCGTGATGTCGGCGCCGTAGCGGGCGGCCATGGGGGTGTGGTCGTCCACGGGGTAGTCGAGACGGAGGCGGCCCACGGCGACGGGGGTGAGGTCCCATTCCCTGGGGCCGACGGCGGTGCTGTCGAAGTCGCACAGCACGGGGCCCCGGGGGGAGGGGATGAGGTTGCCGGTGAAGGCGTCGCCGTGGATGACGCCGGGGGGAAGCTCGTAACAGAGGCGGGACATCGCGTCCTCGACCTCGGCGCACGTGGTGAGGAGGAAGTCGCGGTCGGCGTCCGCGAGGTCCTCGGGTTCGGCGAGGCGCTGGCGGATCTCGTCCATGGGACGCCACTCGGGCAGGCCCGGGGGCTGGTCGGGCAGGGTGTGCAGGCGTCTCAGCAGGACGGCGAGGTCCGCGCCGCCGGGGCGCGGGCCGGTGTCCGGGACCTCCTCCCACAGGGTGGCCGCCTGGCCGGACAGCCACAGGGGCTGCTCGACGCCGGTCAGCAGGCGGACCGTGGGGAAGTCGTGGCCGGCCAGCCAGCGCGCGACCCGGACGACGTTGTCCACCCGGGCGCGGGCGGCGCCGGACCCGGCGATGCGGACCACCACGGGGGCGGCGCGCAGCCGGAACACCGCGTTGTTGGTGAACTTGATCAGCTCGGCACCGCTGGGGTCGAGCCCCGCCTCGGCGCAGACGACGCCGAGCAGCGCGTCGAGGGCGTCGCGGGTGAGCCCGCCGGAAGGGCCTACCGTCGCGAGGCTCATACGGCTCGCAGATCCGCGATGCGCCGCCGCAGCTCCCGCGCGTCGGTACGGCCGGGCAGCGCGGCGGCGGCCGAGTCCAGCGGGGAGAGACGGTCCAGCGCCCTGACCGAGCGGACCCGGGCGGTCAGGGTGACGGCCTCGTGCCCGTCCCGCAGCCCGGCCTCGACGTCGCCGAGGCGTAAGCGCACCGTGGCGAGCGCGATCAGCTCGAAGACCTTGCTGCGCGCCATGTCGTGGTCGCGCCCGGCCACGCTGCGCAGCAGCAGGTCGGCGGCGGGGGCCAGGTGGCTCTCGTCGGCGTCGGCGAGGCCGGCGTGGCACATGCCGGCCGCCGCCTGGATGTCGGCCTCGCCGAAGAACCGCACCCACCCGGGCGCCGCGGCACGGTCGCTGCGGGCGAACTCGTCCTCGGCGCGGCGGATCGACTTCAGCGCGAGCCGCTCGTCGCCGAGCAGGGCGTACGCCCACGCCTCGTTGGCGCACAGCAGGGCCACGGTGAGCTCGCAGCTGGCGTCCTGGGCGCAGATCTGGCCGAGCTGGAAGAACCGCAGCGCGTCGGCCATGCGGGAGCGGTGCAGGTGGACCCGGCCGAGGCGGTACAGCACGTTGGCGGCCAGCGACGGATCGCCCGCGTACTTGGCCTGCTCCAGCGCACGGGTGAACTGGCGGCAGGCGTCGTCGTACAGGCCGGTGTCGAAGGACGTCCACCCCGCCAGGTTGTGCTGGTCGGCCAGCGCGCGGTGCAGGCGGTGGCGCACCGGCTCGCTGCACTCGGCGCGCAGGAGGTTCTGCGACCAGGCGAGCTGCGCGACCACCGCGTCCCGGCAGGCGCCGCCGCCGTAGCGGTAGTCGAGGGCGCGCAGCGTCTCGGTGACGGTCTCGACCTGCTCGACCTCGGCCTCGCCGATCCGGGCGGGGACCGGCGTGCCGGAGCGGGCCAGCGGCCGGGGCCAGTCGCCGGTCTCGGGGGTGACCGCCCCGATGGTGACCTGGGCGGCGTGCGCGAGCAGGCGGCGCACCCGCTCGTCGTCGTCGGCGTCCTCTTCGGGGACCAGGTAGCTCGGGCCGTCGTCGTAGGCGAGGCCCATGTAGCCGCGGGGCACGCCGAGGCCGTCCGCGATGCGCACGAGGACGTCGTACGCCATCACCTGACGGCCGTTCAAAATCTCCGATATCTCTGATTGGGACTGTCCGGTGAGCGCGGCGAGGCGGCGCTGGGACACGCCGCTGTGCTGGAGCATGAGGTAGACGGTGGCCACGTCACGCTCGGCGAGTGCCCGGCGCATCGCCGGACGTTCCCAGATGGTGAAGCTGATGGCCTGCTCGTTCACATGTGTGACGTTCATGCCGACCTTCCAGCGGTCATGTCGGAGGGGAATCCCAGATAACCAGGTCACACGGGGTCCTGCGGGGTTTTCGGGCGGACCGATCGGTGAAGCCGATCGGTCCCGCCGATCGCCGGGTACCCGTCTTCGGTATCGGTGTCACGGCTTACCGCCACGGGTCGGGTTATTCCACCATCGGAAGCAACCTGCGGAGGTCGACCGCGCCTTCCTCCCGCCGGCCCTCCGTCGTCGTGCGACCCAGGGAGTGATCGGCTCATGCGCGGCGAGCAGCCCGCCCCCAAGCAGTCCCCGCAGCACCTCCGGGGCCACGCCCGCCTGCGCGAGGCCGCCCCGGCACGACCGGCCGAACGGCCCGACGTCCCGCGGCAGGGCGACCTCGTGTGCCCCGAGTGGCCCCTGCGGTACGCGGGCACCTTCCGCGTGCTGGTCACCCGGCTGAGCGCCGGGTCGGCGTCACGGGCCGCGCGGGCCGCGGTCCGGGAGGCGCTGGCGGCGACGGGAGTCACAGCCGAGTGCACCGGGGAGGCGGAGGTCATCGTGGCCGAGCTCGCCGCCAACGCCGAGAAGCACGCGCCGGGGCCGTACGAGCTGCGGGTGCACTGCCTGAGCGGCATCCCGATGTGGTGCGAGATGGTGGACGGCGGTGAGAAGCCGGGGGCGGTCGCGAGCCTGCTGGCCCGGCTGCAGAGGGCGGACGGGCCGGACCCCCTGGAGCTGATGAGCGAGGGAGGGCGAGGGCTGCTGCTGGCGCATCTGCTGTCCGGCGGGCGCTGCTGCGCGTATCCCACCACGTTGTCCACCGGGGGGATCGGGCAGGCGGTCGCGTTCGCCCTGCCGAGCGCCGTGTCGCCTGTCTGACGTCGACGTTCAGGTCCCCGACGCGGGAACTTCATCCGGTCGTGGGGCAGGTGTCCGGATCAGCGTGGACCATCCGGAGTATGAGTGCCTCGCGCGCGTCCCGCCTGCTCGCCGCCGCCGCGGCCGTGGCGATCCTGCCGATGTCCGCCGCCCTCTCCCCCGCCGCCGCCTCCGTGGCGGCGTGCCGGGATCCGGGGCTCGCGGTCGCCGCGCCGTACGCGACGGTGGACGGTCAGACGCATGCCGGGTCGGTCACCCTGTACCAGGGGAACCGGGCGGCCGTCACCCTCACCCAGGGCACCGAGGGGATCGCGGACACGCCCGAGCGGGGGGACTCGTTCGGATCCGCCGTGGCCACCGGGGACTTCGACGGGGACGGGTGCGCCGACCTGGCGATCGGGGCCTCGGAGGAGTTCGCGGGGACGCCGGTGCCGGACGGGGCCGACGGCAACGGGGTGGTGCATCTGCTGCGGGGCACGTCGCGCGGGCTTCGGCCGTCCGGCACGCTGGACGTCACCCATCTCGGGCGGACGCGGGGGACCGATCGTTTCGGCGCGGCGCTCGTGGCGGCCGATCTGGACGGGGACGGGGACGACGAGCTGATCGTCGGCGTGCCCGGGCTCGAAGGGGGCGGCGGGGTGGCGCTGTTCGGCATGCGGGGGCGCGAGCCGGACGGCACGGGGAGCCTCATCACGCAGGGCACGCGGTGGGTCGGGCAGGACGGGGCGGAGTCGGACCAGTTCGGGGCGGCGGTGGCGGCCGGGGACTTCGACGGGGACGGGAAGGCCGAGCTTGCCATCGGCGCCCCTGGGGACGACGTGGGGGACAAGGCGGCCGCTGGGTCGTTCACCATCGCCGATCCGCGTGCTCGCCAGGCGGGGATGTACACGCAGAACAGCCCTGGGATGCCTGGGGACTCGGAGAAGTACGACGGGCTGGGGGGGACGCTGGCGGCCGGGGACTTCAACGGGGACGGGCGGACGGATCTCGCGGCGGGGGTGCCCGGGGAGGGGCTTGACGCCTTTCAGGACGGGCCGATGTACGGTGACGGCGCGGTGCACGTGCTGTACGGGCGGCGTGGCGGGCTCACCGCGATCGGGGGGGAGTTCTGGTCGCGCAAGACCGCCGGGGTGTCGGGGCGCAACCGGCCCACCGACCGGCTCGGCTCGGCGCTCGCCGCCGGGGACCTCAACGGGGACGGGGACGCGGAGCTGGCGATCGGGGTGCCCGGCGGCAACGCCGTCCTGGTCCTCGCGGGGACCCGGACCGGTGGTCTCACCGCCAACCACAACCTGACCGTCACCGGCCGCAAGGGGCATCCGGGCGACGCCTACGGCACCTCGGTCGCCATCACGCCGTCCGGGCTGGTGGTGGGCGCTCCCGGCGGGGGCCGGGTCGTCCTGGTTCCCTCCACGGTCCGCAAGGGCTCGTACACCGGCCTGCGGCCTGCGACGTCCACCACCCTCTCGGGCCCCGCGGGCGCCCTGTTCGGCTTCGCCGTCACCCGCTGACGCCTTTGCCTCGGTCCCTCCGCGGGTCCGCGATGCTTCGCACCGGCCTGCGTCCTACCGCGTCCATCACTCTCTGGGGCCCCGCGGGCGCCGTGTCCGGCTTCGCCGTCACCCGCTGACGGCCGGCGCGCCGCGCCGCCATCCAGCTTGTGGCCGGGGGCTCTCGGCGCCCGTCCGCGTCGTACTGGCGGTCCGCAAGATCTCACACCGGCCCGCGCCCTAGGCGTCCACCACCCTCTCGGGCCCCGCGGGCGCCGTGTCCGGCTTCGCCGTCACCCGGCCACGCCGGCACGGGCCGCCGCGGGGCCACGGCGGCGGCGGCCGGTGTGCTGCGCCGTCAGCCGCTCAAGCCGCGCGCGCCGTGCCGGGTGGTCGGCCGGTCGCCGTTGGGCGGGGAAGGAGGCGCCCGGCGCCTCCGCGGGAGTGGAGGGGCCGGGCGCCTGGGGGGAGTGGTCTCAGGTGAGGATGCGTTCGCCGGCGGGGATGGTGAAGGTGGCGGCGGTTTTGGCGGGGGCGCCTTGGCGGCTGATGTAGGCCAGGGTGTGGAACTCGGCGGTTAGGTTGTCGGGGGTTACGGCGCAGGTGATGTAGCCGCGGCGTTCGTTGACGAACTTCAGGTGGGGGTTCTCGGCGCGGAGGGTCGCGTCTCGGACGGGGTCGTGGTAGCCGTCGCCGTCGCTGGAGATGGAGGTGGCGACCAGCTCCACGCCTACTCGGGGGGAGTCGGGGTCGTCGAAGTCCAGCAGCAGGTCGGAGGCGGAGCCGACGTGGGCGTCGCCGGTGAGGACCACGGGGTTGGCGGCGCCGGAGGCGGAGAGGGCGCCCAGCAGGCGGTCGCGTTCGGCGGGGTAGCCGTCCCAGGCGTCCACGCTGAGCTCGCGGCCGGGGCCGAGGTGGTAGTCGCGCTGGCCGACGATGATCTGCTGGGCGATGAGGTTCCACCCGGCGTCCGAGTCCCGCAGGCCCTGCTCCAGCCACTCGCGCTGGGCGGAGCCGAGCAGCACGCGCTCCTGGCCGAGGCGCTCGTCGCAGCCGGAACGCATGCCGTCGCCGCAGGGCTGGTCGTCGCGGAACTGGCGGGTGTCGAGCATGTGGAACGTCGCCAGCGGGCCCCACTCGACCCGGCGGTTCAGCTTGATCCGGGTGCCCTTGGCGACGGCGGAGCGGCGCAGCGGCATGTTCTCGTAGTACGCCTGGAACCCGGCGGCCTTGCGCGCGTCGAACGCGGGCGCCGTCGTGCCGGGGTTGCCGGCCGCCCAGTTGTTCTCCACCTCGTGGTCGTCGAACACCACCAGCCAGGGGCTGCCCTGGTGGGCGAGCTGGAGGTCGGGGTCGGTCTTGTACTGCGCGTGCCGCACCCGGTAGTCGGCGAGCGTCTGCAGCTTGCCGCCCTCGTGCCGCCGCACGTTGCCCTGCGCGGCGGTGTAAACGCCGCTGGAGTACTCGTAGATGTAGTCGCCGAGGTGCACCACCACGTCCGGCTCCTGCTCGGCCATGCGCCGGTAGGCGGTGTAGAAGCCGTGCTCGTACTGCGCGCAGGACACCGCGGCGAACGTGAACGGGCTGACGGTGTCCGGCGCGGTGCGGGTGCGCCCTACCTTCGACAGGTGGCCGTTGGCGCGGAACCGGTAGAAGTACTCCCGTCCCGGCTCCAGCCCCTCGGCCTCGACGTGGACGGTGTGCGCGGATCCGAAGCGGGCGGTCGCCTCGCCGGAGCGCACGACGCGGCGGAACCGCTCGTCCTCGGCGATGCGCCACTCCACCGCGACGTCCCTGGCCGGCATGCCGCCGTGCCCGTCGGGTGCCAGCGGGTCGGGCGCCAGGCGGGTCCACAGCACGAACCCGTCCGGCGCGGGGTCCCCGGAGGCGATCCCCAGCGTGAACGGGTCCGGCGCGGTGCGGGCGGGGCGGACGGCCGGGAGGGGGGGCTGCCGCGCGGCGGACGCGGCGGCGGACGAGGAGAGGACGAGGCCGCCGGCCCCCGTGGCGGCGGCGACCAGGAACACTCTGCGTGACGGGTTCTGCTCCACGCCACCAAGTGCAGTCGGTCCGCCTGACCTGCGGGCGAGTGGGCGATGTCGGTCACGTGAACAGCTGCGGCACAGACATGCGGGTTACCCACCGTATTTGAATCCCTGCCTAAGGGAGGGCGACGACTTGCGGCACACCCGGCGAAATCCAGAAGGCGGCACCGTCATCGGCTCACCTTCCTCCTCCCGTAGGCGTAGCTCGCGAGCATGACGCCGATCACCGCGAGGACGATCTGGATGATCAGCTCGATCCAGTCGATGCCCCGGGTGGTCGCGACCCCGAGCGCGGCGGCGATGGCGGTGCCGATGAGGGCCGCGACGATGCCGATCAGGATGGTCAGCCAGATCGGGATCGGCTGGCGGCCCGGGACGAGCAGGCGCGCGAGCACGCCGATCACCAGTCCGACGATGATGGCGCTGATGATTCCGGTGACTTCCATTTCGCGTCTCCCTCGCGTCCCGTTGTCAGGCGTATGCCCGCGAGCACGGCAAACGAGACATATGCGCAGGTCAGCGGAAGGGAATGTCCGTCAGCGGGACGGCCCGGCGAGCACCGCCCTCAGGTCGGCGCGCAGCGTCTCCGGGTCGCGGTAGTGCACGGCCGCCATCCCCGCCTTCTCGGCGCCCTCGACGTTGACCAGCCGGTCGTCCACGAAGACCACCTCGCCCGGGTCGGCGCCGAGCTCGGCCGCGACCCGCAGGTAGATCTCCACGTCCGGTTTCACCAGGCCGAGGCGCGCGCTGTAGAAACGGGCGGGCATCGCCTGGATCCAGGGGAGGCGCTCGACGCCGTCGGCCACGCAGTCCGGCGCGTTGGACAGCAGCGCCACCGCGCGGCCCTCGGCGGCCAGCTCCTCCATGACGGCCACGCTGTCGTCGTTCTGGTGGGTCCAGCCGCGCACGTCCAGCTCCACCAGCGTGCCGGTCTCGGCCTCGCCGGCGGCGCGGCCGAGCACCAGGGACCAGTACTCCCCCGGGGTCAGCGTGCCCCGGTCGAACTCCAGCCGGTGCCGCCAGTAGCCCTCCCAGAACGGGCCCGCGTCGGCGCCCGAGGCGGCGACCAGCCGGTCGCGGTCGGCCTGCGGCTGCGCGTGGCAGAGGACTTCCCCGTAGTCGAACAGCAGCCATTTCATGATCGGGATATTACCCGGCGGGCTCAGGCGCCCAGGAACGGCCGTACGTGATCGTTGAGCGCGCCGCAGCCGAGGTAGTTGCGCACGGTGTGGAAGTCGGCCCAGTCGATGTTGACCTTCTGGTCGAGCTCCACCCCGTTGAACCGGCTCCGTAACGCGCCGGGGATGGCCGCGATGTCGTCCTTGTCGGCGATGTTCACCCAGCGGCGCACTCCCGGCGGGCGGGTGCCCCGGTCGGCCACGGGCAGCGGCTGGAGCCGGTCGAACACCACCCCGCGCATGCCGAGCGGGCTGCCGAGCGTCACGAACAGCTCCACCGACAGCTCGGGGTGGGCGCACAGCGCCTCGTAGGCCACCACGCTGCCCAGGGAGTGGGCGATCAGCACCTTCGGCCGGTGCCGCCGCACCGCGTCCGCCACCACGTCGCGCGCCCGCACCCGCGCGGCGGCCCGGCCGCCGGCGAAGTACGCCGCCACCTCGGGGCAGAAGTCCTCGGCGAAGTCCTTGGCGTGCGGGCCCAGCTTCAGCAGCAGCCATCCGGCGAAACGGTGGATCAGGCCGGTCAGCGTCTCACCGGCCACCGACCCCGCGCCGCCGAGCTGCTTCATCCAGTCGGCGAGCACCAGCTGGGAGGCGGCGTCCATCTTGCGCAGGTCGCGCTTGGCCGCCGCGGGCACCTGGTCGCGCAGCAGGTGGGCGTAGTAGGCCACCTCGCCGACGTACGACCGGCCGTCGTAGGGGGCGCCGCGGGTCAGCCCCGCGTGCAGGTAGCGATCCCACTTGCCCCGCATGACCTCCGCCGCGCCCGCGGCCGACCCGGCGGCCTCGAAGTAGCGGTACTTGCCGATGCCGTGCACTCCAACGATCGTCGCCACCGAGCGGCCTCCCTGGGAAGGAGAAGACTCCGGCGTGCCCGGCCGGAGGGACACCGACACTTTGCCCCAGCCCCGCGATCACCACAAGGGCGCCGTGGGACCGTTCCTCCCAGGGGCCACACACGGGGACGGCCGGCGGGGACGTCCGGTGGGCGGCGGCCGTCAGGTGCGGCGGTCCTCCATCTCCCAGATGTGGTCGATGACGTGCCAGGTCATGCGGCGGGCGGCGTAGCGCGCGGGCCAGCCTCCGGGGGTCAGCGGGGCGCCGTCCGAGGGCTTGCTGAGGACGTCGGCGATGTCGCGGCGCATCGCCTCGCGGGCGGCGTGGTCGTCCAGGGTGAACGGCCGGTGCCGGACGCCGATCTTGCGGGCGTAGGCGCGCTCGGCGCCGATCACATGGTCGATCATCTTGTCGCGGTCCCTGCCGCCGCCGCGCGGGCCCTTGCGCAGTTCCTGCGGCGTCACGCCCGCCACCTCGTCGAGGACCTCCCAGGAGGCCCGCAGCAGCGCGGTGTCGCGCTCGGCGACCGCGGCGTCCACCGGGGCGGTGTCGGCGGGCGGGATGGCGGAGATGGCGCCGAAGTCGGTGGTGCTGTCCCCCGGCACCCGGTCGACCACGGTGAACGCGTCCGGCGCGAACGACAGGCCGGCCCGTTCCGCGATCACCCGGTAGCGCGGGACGTAGTCGGCCAGCGCGTCCAGCGCGGCCTCCTCGCCCTTGCCGATACGGCACAGGCCCGGCCAGTCGTACGAGCAGGCGAAGACCTTCTTGGGTCCGATCTCCAGATATACGTCGGTCATGGCACCATCCTTCCCCCGGTACCTGACAGGTTCCGTCAGCTATTCGACGAGGTCCACCAGCTCGGCCACCGACGCGGCGATCCGGGAGGGCCGGAACGGGTAGCGGTCGATCTGCTCCCTGGTGGTCACCCCGGTCAGCACCAGGATCGTGTAGAGCCCCGCCTCCATGCCGGACACGATGTCGGTGTCCATCCGGTCGCCGATCATCGCGGTGCTCTCGCTGTGCCCGTCGATGGCGTTGAGGGCGCTGCGCATCATCATCGGGTTGGGCTTGCCCACGAAGTACGGCTCCACGCCCGTCGCCTTGGTGATCATCGCGGCGACGGCGCCGCAGGCGGGCAGCGAGCCCTCGGCGGAGGGGCCCACCGGGTCGGGGTTGGTCGCGATGAAACGGCTGCCGGCCTCGATGAGCCTGATCGCGCGGGTGATCGCGGTGAAGCTGTAGGTGCGGGTCTCGCCGAGGACGACGTAGTCCGGGTCGGTGTCGGTCAGGACGTATCCCGACTCGTGCAGCGCCGTGGTCAGGCCCGACTCGCCGATGACGTACGCCGAGCCGCCAGGCCGCTGGTCCTCCAGGAAGCGGGCGGTGGCCAGGGCGGAGGTCCAGATCGACTCCGCCGGCACCTCCAGGCCAGCCCCGCGCAGGCGGGCGGACAGGTCGCGCGGGGTGTAGATGGAGTTGTTGGTCAGCACGAGGAACCGCTTGCCGGAGTCGCGCAGCCTGCGGATGAACTCGTCGGCGCCCGGCACGGGGCGACCCTCGTGGACCAGCACGCCGTCCATGTCGGACAACCAGCACTCGATGGACTTGCGCTCGTTCACAGTTCTCCCGCGTCTCGACCGGCCGTGGGACGTCTCAGGCGTCCAGGCGTTCGGAACAAAATTGGCTCGTTCTACGGAACCAAGGATGTCACCGATCGGGAGCGGCGGGCCGGGTCAGCGGGGGGCGAACGCCTCCAGTGCCTCCTCGGCCCGGCGCAGCGAGTCGGCCGGGTCGGCGTCCACGGCGGAGAAGGCGGGGTCGAAGTTCAGGTCCAGGAACAGCTCGGTCAGCCCGGTGGCGGACAGGGCCTCGATGTCGGCCCTGATCTGGTCCACCGAGCCGGTCAGCCGCGTCCGGTCCGGGCCGCCCGGCGCGCCGATCTTGGTCACGCCGCGGCAGACGAAGCGCAGGGCCTCGGGATCGCGGCCGGCCGCACGGGCGGCTTCCTTTACAATGTAGATCTGTTCCGGGAGCGTGGTCAGGTCGGCGCGGCTGGAGCTGATCCACCCGTCCGCCAGCTCACCGGCCCGGCGCAGCGCCGGAGCGGCCGTGCCGCCGAGCAGCACGGGCGGCGGCGTGACCGGCTTGGGGTCCACGTACGAGGGCGGCACCTCGTAGAACTCCCCCTTGTGCGAGATGATCTCCTCCGACCACATCAGCCGCAGCACGTGCAGGAACTCCACCGCACGCCGCCCCCGCGCCGCGAACGGCACCCCGCTGGCCACGAACTCCTCCTCGAGCCACCCGAGCCCGAGCCCCGCGTCCACCCGCCCGCCCGACAGCTCCTGCAGCGTCGCCAACTGCTTGGCCAGCAGCACCGGCGAGAAGAACGGCATGTTCACCACCGCCACCCCCAGCCGTATCCGGCTGGTCACCCCCGCCAGAAACCCGAGCGTCATCAGCGGATCCCGCACACTCCGATACACCGGCCCCATGGGGTGCCCCACCGGATAGAGCAGCCGCTGGAACCCCCACAGCGACGCGTACCCCAGCTCCTCGGCCCGCCGCCCCACCGCCACGACGTTCCCCGCCGTAGCCCAACCCCCAGCGACCGGAACCCCGAACCCAATCTCCATGCCCCCCACCATATTGCCCCCACCCAGCGTCCCCCCCTCCACCCTCCGTCCCACGTGTCCTCGCCCGCACGCGGGGTCCGGAGGGCCGCACTAGGGTGGATCGGTGAGTGTTCGGGACGAGACGTCGGCTGAAGGGCTGGCCGGACTGCTGGCCGCCGAGGCGGGATGGGCGGCCGGGAGCGCGGGGATCGTCGTCCTCAAGGACACGCGGGTGACGGTGGTGCGGGCGGGCGAGGTCGTGGTGAAGGCCCACCCGTCCGAGACGGATGTCGTGGAGCTCGGGGCGCGGCTGGTGGCGGCGGGGGCGTTGCCCGGGGTGTTGCTTGCGCCGCTGTCGGAGCGGGTGCGGCTCGTCGAGGGGCGGCCGGTGACGCTCTGGCCCGCGGGTGAGCCGGTGGATCCCGCCGATCCCGGCGGAGCGCCCTGGGAGGAGGGCGCGGCGCTGCTCGCCCGGCTGCACGCCGCGCCGATCCATCCGCCGTCCCTTCCCCGGCACGGCGGCCCCGCCCGCGTGCGGCGGGCGGTCGCGGCACTGACCGAGCGAGACGACGGTCCGTACGCGAGCGCGGTGCGGACGATCACCGCGGCCTACGCGCAGTCGGATCTCGACGCGATCGGCCACCGCGCGGGCGGGCCGGAGGGGCACGCCGGCGATCGTGCCGGTGGGATGGTGCACGGGGACTGGCATCTCGGGCAGGTCGTGCGGTACGGCGGGCAGTGGGTGCTGATCGACGTGGACGATCTGGGGGTGGGGGTGGCGGCGTGGGATCTGGCGCGGCCGGCGGCGTGGTTCGCGTCCGGGCTGCTGGAGCCGGAGTGGTGGGGGCGGTTCATCGGCGCCTATCTCGCGGCCGGCGGGACGGCGGTTTCGGCGGACGATCCGTGGCGGGAACTCGACGTGCCGGCTCGTGCGTTGACGGTCCAGTTGGCGGCCACGGCGGTGGCGGCGGCGCGCGGGGAGGGTCGTCCGCTCGACGAAGTGGAAGACGCTCTGGTGTCCTCCTGCGGGAGGATCGCCCGGCTCACGTCGTCACGGTAGGGTCGCCGCAAGCCCGTCGAAGGAGACCGACTCAGATGCAGTGTCCTAAGTGCCACGGTTCCATGCGGACCTACAACCGCAATGGTGTCCAGATCGAGCAGTGCGAAAACTGCCGCGGCGTCTTCCTGGACTACGGAGAGCTCGAGACGCTGTCCCGGGTGGAGAACCAGTGGGCGCAGCAGCAGTACGCCCCGCCGCCCGCCCCGCCCGCCGGTCCCGCCTGGGGGGGCTCGCACGGCGGCTACGGCCACCACGGCCACCACCGCAACCGCAGCTGGGTGGGCATGCTCTTCTCCAGCTGACAAGCTCCGTCCGGACTCCACGCGGCGCGGTGGCCCTCGACGGGCCCCGCGCCGCGCCCGTGCCCGGGCTCGCTCAGGTGGGGAAGTCGTCGGGGTCGACGTCGTTGGTGCGGGCGTTGCCCCCCGCCACCGCGTTCAGGGTGATGGTCCAGGTCTTCCAGCGGATGAAGCCGCCGGAGCGGGTGGTGACGAACCCGATCGACTTCTCGAAACGCCTGAAGGAGCAGTCGCGGGTGAAGGCCCGGCGGCCGCGGTCCCAGTCGGCACCGACGGTGTAGTACACGCGGTAGGAGCCGTCGGAGACGCCCCTGACCGTCGTCTTGCGGCCCTTGCGCACGTAGACGCTCGTGCCTTTGGCCTTGCCGCGCACCAGGGTCACCACCGCGTCCTGCGAGCCGCCGTTGTCCACGGTCAGGGTCCCCCGGCCGTTGCGGCTGCCCGAGCGCACCAGCGTGCCGTTGGACAGGCGGCGGCTCTGCTCCTTGGGGGCTTTGACGTCCACGACGTCGGCGGGGTAGTCGCCCTTGGCGGCGAGGTCGTCGCCCGCGGACTTCACCGCGCCGAGGCCGTCGCCCTTGCCGAGCCGGGCCAGCACGGCCGGGGCCGTGCACAGCGAGCGGCCCTCGACCGAGTCGCGCACGCCGTCGAGGTCGCCCTCCAGGCCGCGAAGTGCCGCGACGAGGTCGGAATGCTCGGTGCTGACCTCCGGCGGCGGCACGACCGTCGCGAGACGGTCCACCGCGTCGCCCGCCGCGCTGCGGGCGCGCTCCACCCGCCCGCCGAGGGACTTCAGCGACCGGGACTTGGAGATGTCGCCGAGCGAGGACCCCACGGGCCCCACGGCGGCCTCCAGCGCCGTGCCGTACTCGGCCGGGGTGACACCGGCCGGTGTCTGCGCTCCGGCCCCTGAGCCCGCGCCTCCCACACTGCCGGTCGCGGGCCCGCCCTCCCCGATGACCGGGGGCGTGGTTCCCGAACCGGGACTGCATGCGGCGAGCGCCAGGGTGAGGGCGAGAACGGTGGGTAAGCTCCGGGGGGCGTTCACCTGCCGATGATCGGGGAGTCCCCTGCCGCTGTCAAGGCGCTCGGCGCCCGATACGGCAGAGGTCATACAGCTCGCACCACTTCGGTTAAGTCCTCCGGTCATGCCCCCCGCCCGCCCCGGCACAAGCCGCCGCGTCCATGGCCCGTTCCACCCCGGACACGTTTCCGCCGTAAGCCGGTGCCGAATCCGCCCGCGCCACGACCCATCGCATCGGCGCCGGGGATCGCCGCAGGTCCAGGGGTGCGGAGGGTGGTCCCCCGCACGAGAACACCCCCCCGCCTCGGCGCGCGAAGCGCGCAGTCCGCTTGTGCGACAGCTTTCGCCCATGTCCAGCCCTGCTTTGACCTGGCTGATCACCGCGATGCGGGCATGCCCGGCCGCCATCCCTCGCTTGCGGCATGAGGCGACGCCACCTATCGTGCCAATGTATCGGGCCGATATATCGGGCTGACAATCGCCGTGGCCCGGCTGACCTTTGGGAGCCGCGATGAGACGGATCGACTACGACACGGAGCAGTACCAGAACTACGCGCGTGGACGGGCGCTCACCGAGCGGCAACTGCGGACATGGATCGACGCCTTCGAAGCGGTGCTCCCCGAGCGCCGTCCGCTGGCGGGGCTGGACGTCGGGTCGGGGACCGGCAGGTTCACCCCCGCGCTGGCGCGAGAGTTCGGGCCGGTGACCGGGGTCGAGCCGGCGGTCCGGATGCGCGAGATAGCGCAGGCGCAGTCCTCGCATCCCGGCGTGCGGTATCTGGCAGGCTCCGCCGAGGACATGCCGGTCCCGTCCGGCGGCGCCGACTACGCCCTCATGTTCCTGTCCTGGCACCACGTCCAGGACAAGCCGCGGGCGGTCCGGGAGCTGGCCAGGGTGCTCAAGCCCGCCGGGCGGCTGCTGCTGCGCGCGAATTTCAGCGACCACCATCCCCGCCCGTGGTGGCTGGAGCACTTCCCGCGCGGCCTTGAGGTGGACACCTCGCAGTTCCAGCCGCTGCATGAGGCCATCGCGATGTTCACGTCGGCCGGCTGGCGCGTCACCGGCTTCGGCACGGTCACCGAGCCCTCCACCGGCACCCGCCGTGACATGCTCCAGCGGCTGCGCCTGCGCACCCTCTCGTTCTTCGCGCACCTCGGTCCCAATGAGGTGGAGACCGGCTTCCGCCGCCTGGAGCAGGTCGTCGCCGCCGATCCCGACGCACCGGCGCCTGTCTTCTCCGAGCCGCTCCTCACCCTGGAACGGCACGAGTAACGCCGACCGCCGAGTACGACGGCGACGAGCACGGGTTCAGTCCGTTCGCGCGGGAGACGACCGGTCGGGCCCGGATGGGAGGCGGGGGTGGTCCCGGGTGGTGCGGGGCATCAGGCGGCCGGTGAGTATGGCGGCGGCTATGCCCACGGAGGCTCCGGCCAGGACGTCGCCGGGGTAGTGGACGCCGGTGTAGACGCGGGAGAAGCAGACGGCGCCGGCGGCGACCGCCACGGGGACGGCTATCTCGGGCGGGGCTTCCAGGGCGACGCCGGCGGCGAACGCGGCGGCCGAGGCGGAGTGGCCGGACGGGAAGGAATGGGACGTGGGCACGCGGCCCAGACGGGCCAGCGGGAAGTCGGCGATGGAGGGGCGGTTGCGGGCGAACGCCTGCTTGCCGAGCAGGTTCACCAGCGGGCTGGCCAGGCCGATGGCCAGCAGACCACGGGTGGCGGCGCGCCGCAGCCGGACACGCCCGGTGGACGCCAGCGCCGCCGCGATCCCCGCCCACAGCACCGAGTTGTCCGCGGCCCGCGACAGCGGTGGCAGCACGCGGTCGAACCCCGGCAGATGCGCGCTGGCCACCTGCCGGAACAGTCGCTTGTCCAGCGCGTTGAGCCGCCTTTTGACCCGCCCGCGCAGGCTGGGCCGGAAGACGGCAGGCACGCCGCGCCACGCCCGCCCCGTGTTCGCCCCCTTGGCGAAACCGAGGCGCCACGCGGACGGCTCGGCCGGTACGCGTCCGTGGGCGGCGCGTGCCGCCCCCATCCTGACCGCCACGCGCTCGCGGACGGCGCGGGCCGCGTCCAAGCCGACGGGTTCGCGCTCACGGACGGCGCGGAGGGGATGCCGGCCGGGCGGCTGGGTGGACGGTGGGGGCGTGAGCGTCTCCTGCTCCCGGGGGGTCCCGAGGGGTGGATGGTTGGTGCCTTCGTGCATGACGGGATCAATGCCCAGCGGGGGGCTGGGCAGTCGTCTTAGCGGGTGAGGCGGGACATGTACACGCGGCGGGCCTCGTCGATGTAGGACAGGTGGTCTTCGAGCTGGGCGCGGGTGTGGAGGTCGGCGTGGTCGCGGACCAGTTTTTCCAGGCGGTCGATCCAGTCGAGGCACCAGCGGACGTCTTCGGGTCGGGCGACGCGGCGGCGGGCGACGTCCAGGTAGACGGGGCTGGTGTGGGCGTAGACGCCGGTGAACAGGGACCTCGGGTGGGAGCCGCCGTCGGCCACCGCGACCACGTAGGTGGGGGTGCGGACGACGAACTCGGCGGTGAGTTCGTCCGGCGGGCCTTCGGCGAGGACGCCGTCCGCGGTGCGGATCACCAGGCGCTCGACCTCGGGGCCGACGGCGTGCGCGGTGACGCGGATCCGGTCGCCGGGGCGTGGCTCGACGGTGTCGCCGGGCTCGGCGCCGTCGACGGTGAGCCGCAGGAACGGGCCGGTGGTGGCGAAGGTGCGCCCCCGGCGGACGGCCTCGGCGTACGCGTCGGCGGTGAGCGGCCCGGCGAGCCGGGCGTAGGTGCGTTCCCAGCCGAGCGGGCTGGACACCATCTCCATGCGCTGCCGGGTGAACGACAGCATGGCGTCGGTGCCCGCCACGGCGGCCAGCCGGTTGCCGCCGCCGAGCAGCCGACGGTACACGGACGAGGAGCCCACCGCCGAGGCGTAGTGGAGCACCTCCATGGCGTCCACCAGCCCGAGCGCGGCGTCCACCACGGCCATCCGCGCCGTGCACTGCCGCGCCCCGTCGCCGATGATCTGCTCGGGCGTCTCGATGGGCGTCTTGAAGGCGTGGGCGTACCCGATGACGGCGCCGCGCCGCCGCAGCTCCTCGCAGACGGCGCCGCTCGGCGGCCAGTCGGGCGCCCCGCCGAACCCCGAGTGGTACACACTCGGCGGGGCGGTCGTGCCGAACGCGTGCAGGTGGCCGAGCAGGTCGTTGCGGTACTCGAACCCCATCCGCGCCACGTGCGTGCCGTCCGACCACGGAAGGTCCTGCCCGGCCCAGTGCTCCAGCGCCTCGCGGTCGAACACGCGGTCCCCGGCGATGTTGGACGCCAGCAGGTTGAGCACGTGGAGGTCCTCGCCGTGCTGCATGGCGGCGGCCATGGCGGGCGTGGCGACCACGTCCCCGGCGAAGTTGAGGTGCACGTGCAGGTCCGCGCCGTACCAGCCGCCGGCCGCGGCGTCGTACAGCCGCTCGGGGGCCAGCTCGACCAGGGTCTCCCCCGCCGGGGCGGGCGTGACGGCGGTCTCGGCGATGCCGTACTCCATGCCGCGGGTCACCCGGACGGTGAGCGGCCCGGCGGGCACCTCCAGGAGCAGGTCGTCGCCGTGGAAGTAGGGGGTGCCGTGGTAGTCGCGGCGCGGCGGGGCGCCCGGCGGGTACCAGCCCTGGCCGTCCTCGCTCCACACGCTCCACCGGCAGGGGAACCCGGCGCGCAGCCGCAGCCGAACGGACGGCGCGGGGCGGGTGAGCGTGCCGAGGGCGAGGCGGGTGCCGCCGGCGGTGACCTCGGTGGCGGTGTCGACGTCCAGCAGGCGGGCGCCGCCGGGCGGCAGCCGCACCTCCTGCCCGCCGACGCCCGCCTCGGCCTCGCCGGGGCCGGCGTTGTCCAGCAGCAGTGCCAGCGGCATCGGCCGTCCGTCGAGCACGGTGACCGGCCTGCCGGTCAGGCGGGGCCCGGACGGCGTGAGGCGCACCACCGCGAGCCCGTCCGGCGGGTCGCCGCCGACGGCGTCGCGCAGCACCTCGTCGAAGTCGAGGTCCAGCACCCGCGTGCCGTGCTCGGCCGCCGAGGCGTCCGGTTCCTGGGCCCGCACCCGGGCGAAGGCCGCGCGGAAGAAGGCCTCCTCGCTGACGAACCGGGACAGGCTCATCAGCCGCACGTACGGGATCAGGGGCTCGCCCCAGCCCATGCCGTACTCGGCCAGCGAGGCGCGGTAGGCGCCGAGCGCCCGTGCCACTGACCGTGGAAGCATCGGATCGCCGCTCATCGTGCACCTCCTGTGACCGGACGTGTCGTAATGGTGACACCACCGGGGTCCACGGGAGGGTGAGGATGCCTTCGGCCGGCAATGGAAATCTTCTACTCGGTTGGCTCTCTGTCCCGATCGGAGGGGATCTTTGACACCGGGGGCGCACCGGAGCCGAGTGCGGCTGTGAAGGCCGCCAGCACCCGGTCGGCCGCCAGCGCGGGGGTGAGGGTGCCGTTCAGCACCTCGCGCTCCGCCTCGGCGGCGACGGCCGCGACCGAGGCGTCCTCGGCCAGGCGGGCCAGCAGCCGGTCGCGCACCAGCGTGCGGGTCCAGCCGACCTGCTGGCGGCGGCGCTTGCCCGCGAGCTCGCCGGACGACTCCAGCAGGTCCTGGTGGCGCACGATGTGCCGCCACAGCTCGGAAAGGCCGGTGCCCTCCATCCCGCTGCAGGTCAGCACCGGGACGTCCCATCCGCCGCCGGGGCCGCGCAGCAGCCGCAGCGCGCCGGCCAGCTCGCGGGCGGCCCGGCGGGCGTCCGTCTCGTGCGGCCCGTCGGCCTTGTTCACCGCGATGACGTCGGCCAGCTCCAGCACGCCCTTCTTGATGCCCTGGAGCTGGTCGCCGGTCCTCGCCAGGGCGAGCAGCAGGAAGGTGTCCACCATCTCGGCGACCGCGGTCTCCGACTGGCCGACGCCGACGGTCTCGACCAGCACGACGTCGAACCCGGCCGCCTCGACCACCACCATCGCCTCCCGGGTGGCCTTGGTGACGCCGCCGAGGGTGCCCGAGGTCGGCGAGGGCCTGATGAACGCGGCGGGGTCGGTGGCCAGGCGGGCCATCCGGGTCTTGTCGCCGAGGATGCTGCCGCCGGTCCGGGTGGACGACGGGTCGACGGCGAGCACCGCGACCCGGTGCCCCTCCCCGGTCAGGTGGACGCCGAGCGCGTCGATGAACGTCGACTTGCCGACGCCGGGCACGCCGGTGACGCCGACCCGCCTGGCCTTGCCCGCCAGCGGGGTCAGCTCGACGAGCAGCCGCTGGGCGAGCTCGCGGTGGTCGGCCCGGGTGGACTCCACGAGCGTGATGGCCCGGGCGATCCAGCCCACC
The DNA here is from genome assembly GCF_042658925.1 of Sphaerisporangium aureirubrum. Taxonomy (NCBI): domain Bacteria; kingdom Bacillati; phylum Actinomycetota; class Actinomycetes; order Streptosporangiales; family Streptosporangiaceae; genus Sphaerisporangium; species Sphaerisporangium aureirubrum. The sequence goes on along the minus strand of NZ_JBHSRF010000005.1, from coordinate 58,186 downwards.
GAACCGGCCCGCACGCCGTGGAGGTATTCGTCGAGACGCGGCATGCCGGGGCTCAAGACGCGGCGTGTCCGAGCCGGGCGGACAGGTCGCGCAGCAGGTCCAGCGCGGCGTCGGCGATGACCGTGCCGGGCGGGAAGACCGCGGCGGCTCCCGCGGCGCGCAGCGCCGGGATGTCGTCCGGCGGGATCACCCCGCCCACGACGATCATGATGTCGTCCCGGCCCAGCTCGGCGAGCTTGTCGCGCAGCTCGGGCACCAGGGCCATGTGACCGGCCGCCAGCGAGGACACCCCGACGATGTGCACGTCGGCCTCCACGGCCTGGCGCGCCACCTCGGCGGGCGTCTGGAACAGGGGGCCCACGTCCACGTCGAACCCGAGGTCGGCGAAGGCGGTGGCGATGACCTTCTGGCCGCGGTCGTGCCCGTCCTGGCCGATCTTGGCGACCAGGATGCGGGGACGGCGGCCCTCCTCGCGCTGGAACGCGGCGCAGGCCGCGCGGGCGTTCTCGATGCCGGCGGAGTCTCCCGCCTCGTCGCGGTACACGCCCGTGATGGTACGGACCTGGCCGGCGTGCCGCCCGAAGACCTTCTCCAGCGCGTCGGAGATCTCCCCGACGGTGGCCATGGCCCTGGCCGCGTCCACCGCGAGGGCGAGCAGGTTGCCGTCCCCGGCGGCGCCCCGGGTGAGGGCGTCGAGCGCGGCGTCGCAGGCCGCCTGGTCGCGCTCGGCCCGCAGGCGGCGCAGGCCCTCGATCTGCTCGGCGCGCACGGCCGAGTTGTCGACCCGCAGCACCTCGATCGGCTCGTCGGCCGCCGGGCGGTACTTGTTGACCCCGATCACCGGCTGCCTGCCGGAGTCGATGCGGGCCTGGGTGCGGGCGGCGGCCTCCTCGATGCGCAGCTTGGGCAGCCCGGCGTCGATGGCCTTGGCCATACCGCCGGCCCGCTCCACCTCCTCGATGTGCTCCCACGCCCGGCCGGCCAGCTCGGCGGTGAGCCGCTCGACGTACGCGCTGCCGCCCCAGGGGTCGATCACCCGGCAGGTGCCCGACTCCTGCTGGAGCAGCAGCTGGGTGTTGCGCGCGACGCGGGCGGAGAAGTCGGTGGGCAGGGCCAGCGCCTCGTCCAGGGCGTTGGTGTGCAGCGACTGGGTGTGGCCCTGGGTGGCGGCCATGGCCTCCACGCAGGTGCGGACCACGTTGTTGAACACGTCCTGGGCGGTCAGGGACCAGCCGGAGGTCTGGCTGTGGGTGCGCAGCGACAGCGACTTGGGGTCGGCGGCGCCGAAGCCGCGCACGATGCGGGCCCACAGCAGGCGGGCGGCGCGGAGCTTGGCGACCTCCATGAAGAAGTTCATGCCGATGCACCAGAAGAACGACAGCCGCGGCGCGAACGCGTCGATGCCGAGGCCCGCGCCGACCCCGGCGCGGAGGTACTCGACGCCGTCGGCGAGGGTGTAGGCGAGCTCCAGGTCGCAGGTGGCCCCGGCCTCCTGGATGTGGTAGCCGGAGATCGAGATGGAGTTGAACTTCGGCATCCGCTCGGAGGTGTAGCCGAAGATGTCGGAGATGATCCGCATCGACGGGCCGGGCGGGTAGATGTAGGTGTTGCGGACCATGAACTCTTTGAGGATGTCGTTCTGGATGGTCCCCGCCAGCTTCTCCGGCGGCACCCCCTGCTCCTCGGCGGCCACGATGTACAGCGCGAGCACGGGCAGCACGGCGCCGTTCATGGTCATCGACACGCTCATGCGGTCCAGCGGGATGCCGTCGAACAGCCGCCGCATGTCGTAGATCGAGTCGATCGCCACGCCCGCCATGCCGACGTCGCCCGCGACGCGGGGGTGGTCGGAGTCGTAGCCGCGGTGGGTGGCGAGGTCGAACGCCACCGACAGGCCCTTCTGCCCCGCGGCGAGGTTGCGGCGGTAGAAGGCGTTGGAGTCGCGGGCGGTGGAGAACCCGGCGTACTGCCTGATGGTCCAGGGCTGGTTGACGTACATCGTCGGGTAGGGGCCGCGCAGGTACGGCGCGACGCCGGGGTAGCCGGGCAGGTGGTCCAGGCCCTGGAGGTCGGCGGCGGTGTACAGGTGCTTGACCGCGATGCCCTCGGGGGTCTCCCACACGGCGGGGTCGGCGCCGGTCAGCTCCCGGACGGCCGCCTCCCAGCGCTCCGGCGCGGTGTCCGGCGCCCCGGAGTCCAGGGCGACGGCGGTGAAGTCGGGGATCACGGGGCCACTCCCAGGTCGTCGAACGTCGTGTTCAGCGCGGCGAGCGCGTCGCATCCGGCGTGCACGGTGGCGTCCACCCCGTCGTGACGGCCGCGGCCCGCCAGCCAGACGCGTTTCGCCCCTGCCCCGCGCAGCGCGGCGGCGACGGCGGAGGCGTGCTCGGCGTAGAGCGCGTCGCTGGAGCACAGGCACGCCACGGTGGTCCCGGCCTGGCGGAACGCCGCGGCGATCTCCGCGGGGTCGGTGCCCGTGCCGCCGGTCACGGTGGCGAGGCCGCCCGCCTGGAAGAGGTTGGCGGCGAACGACGCCCTGGCGGTGTGCGCGGCGACCGGGCCGATGGTGGCGAGGAACACCGCCGGGCGGGTGGGCGCGCGGTCGGCGCGGTCCCGCAGGTCCTCGAAGCCCCGCGCGTAGTGCACCCGGGGCAGGCCGCCGCCCGCGGGACGGGGGGCGGGCTCGCGGACGGGCAGGCGTTCGTCCAGGTTGGGGAACTCGCTGACCCCGGTGAGGGGGGCGGCGCGGTGGGCGATGTCGCGGGACCTGCGCTCCCAGGTGGCGGCGAGGCGCTCGGGGATCAGCCGGTCCAGGGCGGCCTCGGCGCCGCCCGCGCGCTCGATCTCCTGGAACCACTCCCAGGCGCGCCCGGCCAGGTCGGCGGTGAGCCGCTCGACGTACCAGGACCCGCCGGCCGGGTCGATCACCCGGGCCACCCCGGCCTCCTCGACCAGCAGGGCGTGGGTGTTGCGGGCGATGCGCCGGGCGAAGGCGTCGGGCAGGCCGAGGCGCGCGTCGAACGGCTGGACGGTGACGGCGTCCGCGCCGCCGACGCCCGCGGCGAAGCAGGCCAGCGTGGTGCGCAGCATGTTCACCCACGGGTCGCGGGCGGTCATCATCGCCGAGGACGTGACGGCGTGCTGCACCTGTCCGGCGCCGTCGTGCACGCCGCAAGCCTCGGCGACCCTGGCCCACAGGCGCCGCGCGGCGCGGAACTTGGCGATGGTGAGGAACTGGTCGGCGGTGGCGGCGTACCGGAACGCGATCTGCTCGAACGCCTCCCGTTCGGTCAGCCCGGCATCGGTGAGGACGCGCAGGTAGGCGACGCCGGTGGCGATCGAGCAGCCGAGCTCCTCGGCGTCGGCGCCGCCGGCGTCGTGGTACGGCGTGGCGTCGATGGTGATCGCGCGCAGGCCGTGCTCCGCGGCGAGTCCGGCGAGGGCGGGGAGGTCCAGCGGGGCCGTGGCCCCGGTGCGGGCCCGCAGGCCGATCGGGTCGGCGCCGAGGTTCCCGCCGGGGGCGGCGCCCTTGGGGGCCGCCAGCCGGAGGTACGTCGCGGCGGCCTCGGCGGTGCGGGCGCCCGCGTCCAGGACGACCGGCGCGAGGTCGAGCAGGACGCCGTCCAGCACCTCGGGGAGCGCGGCGGGATCCAGGCCGTCGTCGCCGAGGACCAGCCAGAGGGAGGTGACGCCGTTCTCCAGGTCGGCGAGCACGGCCTCGCGGGAGGTCGCGGGGTCGGGGTGGGCGTGCCGCTGGCGGACGTCCCAGCCGGGCTCCGCGCCGCTCACCGGCCGGCCGCCCCGGACGTAGGGGGCGAAACCCGGTAGGCCCGGGTCGACGGGCAGGTCGCCCGGGTCGTACAGCGGCCGCACCACAACGCCGTCGTAGGTCGTGTAGGCCAGGGCCTCCTCGGGGGATCCGGCCTCGGCCCCGGATCTGCGGAGCACGGCGGCGGCCAGCCGCCGCCACTCCTCCCGCGTCGCGGCCGGGAAACCGGGATCCGGCCGTAGCCGGTCAGGCTGCACCGTCATGTCCTGGATGCTAAGCGTTGCGCGGCCCCGTGGAGCCGCCGGGGCGCCCACGACACGAAGATCGCGGCGATCCCGCCCATCCCGGACGGAAAGCGCACCGCGTACGCCCCCGAGCCCACGTTATCGCCCGCGTCCCCCGGCCAACGGCACCGCCCCGCGTCCCCCGCCCGGCGGCACCGCCCCGCGTCCCCCGCCCGGCGGCACCCGCCCGGCGGCACCGGCCCGCGTTCCCCGGCCACGGCCCGTGCCCGCCCGTCCGCGGGGCACGCGGCTCAGGGGCCGGGCACGCGAACGCCGCCGTCCCGGAGCGGGGGCGGCGGCGGGCGGTGTACGCGGGAGAAAGGTCAGGTGATGGGGGCCTCGAAGGCGGCGTTCCAGGTGAGGCGGCCGACGACGCCGTCGTCGTCGAGGCCCTGCTGCTGCTGGAAGCCGATGCACACGTCCCGGGACTGCTCGCCGTAGGCGCCGTCCACGTCGATGGTCCAGCCGCGCTTGTCCATCTGGCCCTGCCAGGTGCGCACGTCCTCGCCGCGCATGACCGGCGGGTACTTCAGCAGCCGTCCGGACCACTTGGGGTGCTGCTCGCCGGGCGGCCCGGGGTCGGGGTCGCCGCCGGGGCGCGGGGCGCCCTTCTTGACCCAGGCGTACAGCTCCGCGCCGGGGCACTCGGTGGCGTACCCGTCGCGGTGGCCCTTGATCTCCCGGCCGGCGCCGCCCTCGGCGCGAAGGTACTCGATCGCGTCGACGATGCCGTGCAGCATGGCGTCCGGCGGCTTGACCAGCCCCGTGTTGCCGACCAGCCCGAGCACGGCGTAGTGCCCGGAGTTGAGGCCCGGCCCGTTGGCGGCGGGCAGGTGGTGCGGGCCGCGCCCGACGAACACCTTGCGGTGCGGGCAGGCCACCATCGAGTAGCCGATGTCCATCCAGCCGTTCCCGTCCATGTGCTGGTTCTGGATGGACTTCACCACGGCGACGCACCTGGCGTGGTCGTTGACGATCGCCGGGTCGACCCGGCCGCCGGTGTAGTGCACCTTGACGCCCTTGGTGGACGAAAGATTCGAATAGGAGCCGCGCGGCGCCCGGGCACCCCAGGCATTGCGCGTCACGAGGTCGATGGCCACGAACTTCTCCAGGGGGAAACGGACGTTGCAGAACTTTTAACCCACTGTCCCGATCAGGGACCCGCAAACCGCATATAACGGATCACAGTGGATCGAATCCGTATGACTACCCTAACCATTGCGGCTAACCACTAAGTACAGGTTCCGCGATGTGCAGCAGCCATATACCGAGATTAACGGGTATATGGCGGCGTATTAGATCGATCCATCGGCTCGGCGGCCGACCCTCCGGAATCAGCCTCGTCCCCCCAGAACGGGCCGGAAAGCCCTAGGCCACGAAACAACGCCCGCGCCTCGTCCGGGGTGCGCCGGCGGTACCCCCGGGTCATGCGCCCGGCGTACCACCGGGTGGCGAGCAGCCACAACGTGCGCATGTCCAGCAGCACCCCCCGCGGATACCGCGTCTCACGCAGCCAGCGGCCCACGTGCTCCTCCGAGCAGAACAGCGACTGGTGCCCGCAGGCGAACATCACGTCGTCCCACATGCGCGGGATCGGCACCAGGAAGTGGGCCACCAGGGAGGCGGCGGGGGGCGCGTCGGGGCTCACGTCCAGCGCCACCGCCCGCCCGCAGCCGGGGCAGTGGGTCGCCACCAGGCACGGCTCGCCGACCAGCGCGGGGATCGCGAACGAGTCCCAGGCGCAGCCGCCCCACCACATCACCTCGCGGCCCGCCACCACGAAGCCGAGCGGGACCGCCGACCACGGGTGGGCCATCACGATCCGCCGCCGCGCGCCGTCCAGCACCAGCAGATGCGCCTCGTGCAACCCCCGCAGCGCGCCGAGAGCTACCTCCGGCTCGGCGCCGAACTCGGCGGCCACCTCCTCGGGGGACGGTGGCGACCCCCGCTCGGCGAACCGCCGGTAGACGAACATCCGCACGTCGGCCAGATCGAGCATGCGGGGCCTTTACCCATCCTGACCTCGGTCGATGCGGCGCCGCCCGCCCCCGGGGGAACCGCCCCCCGGATACGTAAACCATCCGATGTGCCGCACAGACCCCCAAAGCACAATCGGCCAGGTGGTCACTCCGACACCGGCAGAACCCGGCCTCATCAACTTCCGCCGCTGGAGCGGCGTCGTCCCGGCGGAGGACGGCGTGACCACCTATCTCGATCCCTTCGGCACCGAGACCACCACCTGGCCGTACACGCGGTGGACCTCCGCGGAGCAGGAGATCGGCTTCCCCGCCACCCAGCTCGTCCCCTCGTGGACCGCGTCCGCCCCCAAGGGCTCCTGGCTGCGGGTCGAGCTGCGCGCGCGCACCGCGACCGGCGAGACGACCAAGTGGTACGACATGGGGCGCTGGGCCGAGGGCGGCGACGACATCCACCGCACGTCGCTGCCCGGTCAGGGCGACGAGCACGGCGACGTGGCGGTCGACACCTTCGTCGCCACCCGGCCGGTGACCGCGTACCGGCTGCGGCTCACGCTGCACGGCACCGGGGCGGCCGTGCACTGCGCGGGGGTCATGGCCTCGGCCGTGCCCGGACGTGCCTCGGTGCCGCCGAGCGCGCCGGGCGAGGGGCGGGGGGCCGAGCTGGACGTGCCGCCCCACTCGCAGCGGATCCACGCCGGGCACCACCCCCAGTGGGGCGGCGGGGGCGAGGCGTGGTGCAGCCCGGCCTCCATGACCATGGTCCTGCGGTACTGGGGACGGGGGCCGGAGCCCACCGAGCTGGCCTTCGTGGACCCCGCCGACCCGTGCCCCGCCGTGGACCACGCCGCCCGCGACATGTACGACCACAGCTACCAGGGCACCGGGAACTGGCCCTTCGGCGTCGCCTACGCCGGGCGGTACGGGCTGCGGGGACTGGTCACCCGGCTGCGCTCGCTGCGGGAGATGGAACGGTTCATCCTGGCGGGCGTGCCGGTCATCACCTCGCAGTCGTTCAAGGAGCACGAGCTCCCGGGCTCGGGGTACTCCACCCGCGGCCATATCATGGTGGTGACCGGGTTCACCGCCGAGGGCGATGTGATCGCCAACGATCCGGCGGGACCGTCCGACGAGACGGTCAAGAGAACCTATCCCCGGGCAGCGTTCGAGAACGTCTGGTTACGCGGCACGGGGAGCGCGGGAATCGTCCATGTCGTCCACCCGCCCGGCATCGCGCTACCACCTTCAGAGGGCAACTGGTGATCCCTTCTCCCATCACGGCCGACGACGTCGCGCGCGTGGACGACCGCCCCCAGTGGGTGGAGATCGTCCCGGTGCCCGGCGGCGAGGAGATCTGGTGGGACGAGCCCCGGCCCGCCGAGGGCGGGCGGCGCTGCGTCGTGCGGCGCGAGGTGTCCGGCGCCGTGCGGGACGTGCTGCCACGGGGCTGGAACGCCCGCAACCGGGTGATCGAGTACGGCGGGCGCTCCTGGCGCCCGCTGCCCGGCGGCGGCCTGGTGTTCACCCACTGGGACGACCGGCGGCTGTACCAGCTCTCCCCCGGCGGCGAGCCCGAGCCGCTGACCCCGCCCGGCCCCGACCGGTACGCCGACCTGATGGTGCGCGGCGGCGAGGTCTGGTGCGTGCGGGAGACCGACGAGCGGCGCCAGGTGGTGGCGGTGCCGCTGGACGGCGGCCCGGCCCGGGAGGTCGTGACGGCCCACCACTTCGTGATGAACCCCAGGGTGTCCCCCGGCGGCCGGTGGATCGCCTGGATCGGCTGGGACCACCCGGCCATGCCGTGGGACGGCACCGAGCTGTGCGTGGCGCCGCTGCGCGCCGACGGCACCGCGGGGCCGCACCACGTGGTGGCGGGCGGCCCGGCCGAGGCGGTGGCGCAGGCCGAGTGGCGCGACGAGGGCGCGCTGTACGCGGTGACCGACCCGACGGGCTGGTGGAACCTCCACCTGGTCCCGCTGGACGGCGGCCCGGCGCGGAACCTCGCGGACATGCCGCTGGAGTTCGGTGACGCCGCCTGGAAGCTCGGCTACACCTGGTTCGCCCCGGCGGGCGACCGGGTCGCCGTGATCTACGGCACGGCGGGCGGGCGGCGCCTCGCCGTGCTGGACCCGGCCACCGGCGAGATCGCCGACCTCGGCGACCCGTACACCTACTGGGCGCCCACCCTGTCGGTGTCCCCCGGCGGGACGGCCGTCGCGGGGGTGGGCGCGACGCCGTACCGGCCGTTCGAGGTGGTGGTGACCGACCTCGCCACCGGCGAGCACCAGGTGGTGTCGCCGCCCAAGCGGCTGCCTCCCGCCGAGGCCCTGCCGTGCCCCGAGGCGATGGTCTTCGACGGCGTGCACGCCCACGTGTACCCCCCGGCCGGGGGCGGCCCCGCCCCGTACGCGATCTTCGTGCACGGCGGGCCGACCGGCGCGAGCCCGCTGGTGTTCGACCTGGAGGCCGCGTACTTCACCAGCAGGGGCATCGGCGTGGCGCAGGTCAACTACGGCGGCTCCACAGGGTACGGCCGGGCCTACCGCGAGCGGCTGCGCCACCGGTGGGGCGTGGTGGACGTGCGCGACAGCGAGACCGTGGCGCGCGGGCTGGCCGCCGCCGGACTCGCCGACCCCGCGCGGATCGCCATCAGGGGCGGCAGCGCGGGCGGCTGGACGGCCCTCGCCGCGCTCACCCACAGCACCGTGTTCCGCGGCGCGGTCGCGCGGTACGCCATCACCGACCCCGAGGCCTGGGCCGGGGAGACCCACGACTTCGAGTCCCGCTACCTGGACGGGCTGATCGGCCCGCTGCCCGGGACGCGCCGGCGGTACCTGGACCGCTCGCCCACCCTGCACGCCGCCCGGGCGTCCGGACCGGCCCTGCTGCTGCACGGCCTGGAGGACGCCATCGTGGACCACGGGCAGGCCGAACGCTTCCTCGCCGCGCTGGACGCCTCCGGGGGCCGGTGGGCCTACCTGACCTTTCCCGGGGAACAGCACGGCTGGAGGAAGAAGGAGACCATCGTCGCGGCACTGGAGGCAGAGCTCGCGTTCTACGGGCTCATCTTCGACGTCCCCACTCCCGAGGTGCCGCCGCTGACCCTGAAGGGAAGAACGTGAACGAGGTGGCGGGCATCTGCTCGGACCTGCTCAGAATCAACACCACCAACGACGGCACGCCGGGCGGTCCAGGAGAACGCACGGCGGCCGAGTACGTCGCGGGGCTGCTGGCCGAGGCCGGTGTCGAAGCGGAGATCTTCGAGTCCGCGCCCCGCCGCACCAGCGTCGTCGCCCGGATCCCCGGCGAGGACCCCGACGGCCTGCTGATCCACGGGCACCTGGACGTGGTGCCCGCCGACCCCGCCGAGTGGCGCATCCACCCGTTCTCCGGCGAGATCGAGGACGGTTGCGTGCACGGGCGCGGCGCGGTCGACATGAAGGGCACCCTGTCCATGACCCTGGCGCTGGTCCGCCGGTGGGCCCGCGAGGGGCGGCGGCCGAAGCGGGACGTCGTGCTGGCGTTCCTCGCCGACGAGGAGGCCACCGGCGAGTACGGCGCGGGGTACGCCGTCACCCGGCGCCGCGAGCTGTTCGAGGGCTGCACCGAGGCGATCAGCGAGTCCGGCGGCTTCAGCGTCACCGTCCCCGGCGGCGCGGACGGCACGGACGGCGCGTCCCGGCGGGTCTACCCGGTCGCGGTGGGCGAGCGCGGCACGGCCTGGATGAAGGTCACGGCGCACGGCGTGGCCGGGCACGGGTCCAAGCCGCCGGTGGACAACCCCGTGGCCGAGCTGTGCCGGGCGCTGGCCCGGATCGCCGACCACCGCTGGCCGGTGCGGCTCACCCCGGCGGTCGCCACGCTCATCGCCGACCTCGGCAAGGCGCTCGGCACCACCGTCGACCTGGACCGGCTGGACGAGGAGGCCGTCCGGCTCGGCCGGGCGGGCACGCTGTTCAAGGGCGTCATCCGCAACTCGGCCAACCCCACCATGCTGAACGCCGGCTACAAGGTGAACGTCATCCCCGGGACCGCCGAGGCGCAGGTCGACGGCCGTTTCCTGCCCGGCTTCCGCGACGAGTTCCTCGCGACGATCGACGAGCTGCTCGGCCCGAAGATCACCCGCGAGTTCGTCACCTCCGACGACGCCGTCGCCTCCCCCACGACGGGCCTGTTCGACGACCTGTGCACCGCCCTGACGGCCGAGGACCCCGGGGCCCGCCCGGTGCCGTACGTCATGACCGGCGGCACCGACGCCAAGTCCTTCGCGAAGATCGGCATCCGCGGCTACGGCTTCGCGCCGCTGCTGCTGGACCCGGGGCTGGACTACTTCGGCATGTTCCACGGCGTGGACGAGCGCGTCCCGGTCGCGGGGCTGGAGTTCGGCGTCCGCGTGCTGGACCGCCTGCTGACCGCCCCCGCCTGAGCGGACGGGAACCGCGCCGCACCCGCGGCGCGGTTCCGCATCGGCTTTATCCGCGCGGCTTGAGCACCGCGTCGATGAGGTAGACGGTGGCGTTCTTGGTCTGGATGTTGCCGCACAGCACCTTGGCGTCGTTCACCTTGAAGTCCTGGCCGGAGCCACTGGTGGTGATCTTGCCGCCCTGCACCGAGGTGAAGTTGCCGTTGGCGAGGTCCGCCGGGGCGAGGCGCTTCTTGACGATGTGGTACTTGAGCAGCTCCTGCAGCGTCTCCTTGTCGTCCATGACCTTGTCGAGCGTCTCCTTGGGGATCTTCTCGAAGGACTTGTCGACCGGCGCGAAGACCGTGATGTCCTCGGCCGAGTCGAGCGTGTCCTTCAGGTCCGCCTTCTCCACCGCCCGCGAGAGGGTGGACAGCTCGGGGATCTGCGACAGGGCGGTGCCGACGGGCTGGCCGGCGAGGTCGGCCGGGCTGCCGGGGCCGGACTTCGGGAGACTGCCGCAGCCGGGGCCGACGGGGGCCATGCCCGGCGAGGCGCTGGTGGACTCGGTGGGCGTGGCGGTCGGCGAGTCTTCGGGCGGTTCGGTGGGCTGGACGCGCACCCCGGCCGTCGCCGGCACGTAGGCCGTCCCTGTGCCGCCACCGGTGGTGGCGGCGGCGTACGTCGCGGAGATCGACAGGGTCGCTGCCGCTAGAGGAAGGGCGAGAAGACGAGATTTCATGGCGTCTGTCCCCTTTTGTGGGTGTGGTGAACGGCCACGTGGTGAGTGACCTGGTTCCCCGGACCGGCGGTGGCCGGCCGCAAGGCGGGGCACATGACCGTCAGCCCCCCTGACGGCCGGCGATGTCGATCGCAACCGGCGGGAGATTCTCCCGCCGCCTCACCCCACCCGTACCCCGCCATCCCGGGTACCCCCCGGCGGTGGGGTCGGCCTTTGACCCACGCCGGGGAAGCATCCTCCGGACCGGGACACAACGTCCCGCTGATCTCGCAGCGCTATACACCCACAGGGGATTTAACCGGTTTTGCGGCTTTCGCCGGAATCAGTGGCAGGCCGGGCCCGCGTCCTCCCCGTAGGTGTCGTGGTACGGGAACTCGTTGACGTACCTCTGCCGCCCGAGCGGCGTCACGTCGAGGTAGTTGTAGGTGGTCAGGAACAGCTCGGGCCCCCGCCCGAAGGTCGAGTAGGTGTGGAACACCCGGTCCCCGTCCCGCAGGAACACGCTCGCCCCGTGCCCGTCCTGGCCGTCGGCCGCCAGGAACATCAGCCCCTTGCTCTCCAGCGTGGCCTTGTCCATGTAGTTGTACTCCACCGGCGCCACCGCCGAGTCGTTGGTGGCGTGGAAGTCGTAGTTGAAGTCACTGCCCTGCGACGAGTACCACGGCACGCTCCACCCCATCCGCGCCCTGAACCGCTCGATCTCGGCGAACGGCGCCCGCGACACCAGCGCCAGCGTCGTGTCGCACGCGTGCAGGTGCCGCAGCTCCCCCACGTTGTCCACCAGGAACGAGCAGCTGCCGCACCCCTGCCCCGCGTCCCGCAGCCACATGAAGTGGTAGACGATCAGCTGCCGCCGCCCCTCGAACAGCTCCGCCAGCCCGGCCTTCCCGCCCGCCCCCTCGAACACGTACTCCTTGTCCACCTCCACCATCGGCAACGCCCGCCGCGCCGCGCTCACCGCGTCCCGCGCCCGCGTCACCTCCTTCTCCTTGGCGAGCAGCGCCACCCGCTGCGCCACCCACTCGTCCCGCGACACGACCCTGGGTAACTCCATGCCGGCCCCTTCCACTCGAATCCGACCTTCATGACATCGCCCTCACCTCCGGCCGTCCAGGGCGCGCGGCCGATTCTGGGGTGATCACGCGGGCGTCTCGTCCAGATGCCCGGAGTAGGACAGCAGCGACCCGAGGACCGGCAGCGTCACCCGCACCTCAAGATGGAACCGCGCCCCCTCCCCCGGCTCGGCCCGCGCCCGCGCCCACACCCGCGGCGCCGACCACACCGGCAGCCGCACCGACAGCGGCCCCACCCCGAGGACGGCGCGGTCCTGGGTCACGACCACCTCCCCCGGCGTGGCGACGGTGCGGGTGTGCAGGACGAAGGGCCCGTGGCGTTCCCAGCCGTGGGACCCGGTGCGCAGCTGGGTGGTGACCAGCCGATGGGAGCCGATGCGACGGGTCCAGTGCTCCACCACGGCGCGGCCGTCGTCCCGGGGCCCGTGGTGGGCGGGACGGCGGCGGACCACGACGGTGATCGGCACGCCCTCGGCGGTGCGCGGAAGGCGCAGCAGAGCGCAGACGACCCCGGCGAGGATCCCCGGCCCCCGCCGGACGGTGAGCTCCCCCGTGCCGGCCACCGTCCCGGTCCCCAGGTGGAAACGGCGCATCCACTCTTCCGACCCGCTCACGCTCCCCGTGTCGCTCATGGTCCCGGTATCCCCCGCGCCGGGGATCCGGACGCGGGGGGCCGGGCACGGCGGGATCCGCGGACGTGGTCCCCGCGTCCGCGGATCCCCGTTCGGTGGGCCTTACAAGTAGGAGCCGGTTCGCCCCGAGTAGACACGCGCGCCGGAGTCCCACTCGCCGTAGGCGTAGGAGGTGACGTTGGCGTCGTTGACCATGCGGGTGTAGCAGCTGGTGCCGTCCCTCGGGACCGTGCAGCTGTAGGTGCGGCCGTCGCTGTTGCGCACCACGCGGGCGAACGAGGCGAACGTGTCGTTCACCACCCAGGGGGCGTTGCTGATCCGGGCCCAGGTCGCGCGGCAGGCGCGGCTGTAGCGGAGTTCGAGGATCGCCTGGCCGAGGGTGAGGCTGTCGACCGTCCGGGCGTCACCCGAGCAGTTGCCCTGCGGGTCCAGGCCGTCGCACGCGGAGCCCGAGCAGGCCAGCACGCCCGCGGAGGCCGGCAACGCCGTCAGCGCCGTGCCTGCGATCAACGACGCGCCAAGGATTCCCGAGGTCACCAGTGTGGAGAGTTTCACGCCATCATTCCTTCCGTAGGTCGCGGCCATTACGCGGCCGCTTTCACATACCGTCACCTCCGGTTTTCGGGCCGTCGGCAAATGGAGTATCCGCATCGAGCTTCACCCCGTTTTCCCGGCCGTGTGAACCGGAGGCGGGACCAAGGTTTGCAGCACGGCGTAAAGCCTCGCCACAAATCCGGTCCGGTAGGGATAATGGGAGACAGTCATCCACCTGAGCTGCCGTTTCGCACGCTGCCTGGGATACGGGTGGGACATGTCCTCAGCGGTCGGAACGGACGAGTTCAGCTCCAGCCCGCACGAGGAGAATCCGATCATGCAAACGGGGCAATCGGAAAGGTTCGCCGCCCGGCTGCGCGTACTGAAGAATCGCGCGGACGTCAGTTTCGAGGAGCTCGCCAAACGGACGGGGGCGAGTAGTTCCAGTCTTCACCGATACTGCTCGGGCGCCAAGATTCCGGTCACTTACGGCGTGGTGCACGCTTTCGGCAAGGCGTGCGGCGCGAGCGGTGACGAGTTACGCGACCTGCACCGGCTGTGGGCGGTCGCGGACGCCTCCCGGGTCCCGTCCGACGGCGCCCGGGTCTCGTCCGGTGAGGCCGCGCGGGAGGCCGTCTCGGAGGAGGCGGACGGTGCGCCTTCCCGGAAGGGGCGGCGCCGAGGGCTCGTACGGCCGCTCCTCGTCGTGACGGCCACGCTCGCGGTCGCCGGGGTGGCCACGGGGGCCCTGTGGTGGAGCGGGCGGGAGCCGCGGGTCGCCGGGGGTGTGGTGCCCACGGCGACGGCCGCCACGGTGCGGGTGTACAACGTGGAGGGGGACTGCGGGACGCGGGCCGGGCGGGTGCCCGCGTGCAGCATGGGGCTGGCCCGGGACCCGCGGCTGAGCTACGACGCCGGCAACGTGGTGGCCCGCCGGGTGTGGCACGACGACCGGCTGCGCGCCGACTGCATCCTGTACGACGGCGAGCGCGTGGCGGACGAGACCGGGGTGGGCACCACGCGGTGGTTCAGGGTCCAGGTCGGCGAGGGCCCCGGCGTCGTCGCCTGGCTGCCCGCCGTGCGCACCCGCGACCACCCCGCACTGCCCGCCTGCGAGTAGTGCCCGCACGTCCCGGCCGGTCCCCTCCTACGGCCCGGCCGGGACGCCGGTGCGGGTCAGCGCAGCCTCGGGTCCAGGGCGTCCCGGACGACGTCGCCGAGGAGCAGGAAGCTGAGCACGGTGGCGGTGAGGAACAGCGCCGGGAACAGCAACAGGTGGGGATACTCGGCGAAGAAGGACTGAGCGACGTTCAGCTGCAGTCCCCAGGAGACGTCCGGGTACTGCAGGCCCACTCCAAGGTAGTCCAGGATCGCCTCGCCGGAGATGACGTTTCCCACGTTCAGCATGGCGACCACGAAGACCGGCGCCAGGGAGTTCGGCAGGATGTGCCGGACCATGACGCGGATGTCCCCGGCGCCGAGCGCGCGGGCGGCCAGCACGTAGTCGGAGTCCCGGACGGCGATGACCTGGCCGCGCATCAGCCGCGTCATGGTGGTCCAGCCGAGCAGCACCAGCACCAGCGTCATGGCCCAGATGCCCTGCCCGGGGAAGGCGACCAGCACCACTGTGGCGCCGAGCACGAACGGGATGCCGAAGAAGACGTCGGTGACCCGGGACACGAGCGCGTCGAGCACCCCGCCGTAGTACCCCGCGAGCAGGCCGAGCACGACCGCGATGAACAGCGCGAACAGGGTGACGGCCAGCCCGATCAGCACCGAGGCGCGGGTGCCGTGCACGATCTGGGACCAGTAGTCGCAGCCCTGCAGGTCGTACCCGAAGACCGCCCCCGCGCCGGGCCCGTGCTTGGACCTGCGCAGTTCGCATCCCTCGTTGGGGCCGAGCGCGGCGAACAGCGAGGGGAACGCCGCCATCGCGAGGGCCACCAGGAGGATCGCGGCCGACACCCAGAACAGCACGCGGCGCCGCAGGTCCAGCCACGCGTCGTGCCACAGCGAGGCGGGCGCGTCCCGGTCCGGCTCCGGGGCGGTGGACTCGGCGGCGGCCTTCACGTCAACCACGGCGGATCCTCGGGTCGAGCACGCCGTACAGCAGGTCGACGAGCAGGTTGGCCACGATGAAGATCATCACCAGCAGGGTGGTGACGCCGACCACCACCGGGCCCTCCTGGAGCTGGATGGACTGGAACACCTGCTGCCCGATCCCCGGCAGGTTGAAGATGCCCTCGGTGACCACGGCGCCCGCCATGAGGTTGCCGAAGTCGACGCCGAGGTAGGTGACGACCGGGATCAGCGAGTTGCGCAGGGTGTGCCTGCCCACCACCCGGGACCGGCGCATGCCTTTGGCGACGGCGGTGCGCACGTAGTCGGCGCGCAGGTTCTCCACCACGCTGGTGCGGGTGAGCCGGGCGACGTACGCCAGGCCGAACGACCCGAGCACCATGCCCGGCAGAAGGTAGCTCACCGGCCACCCCTCGTCGGTGCCGGCGGTCGGGAACAGCCCGAGGTTCAGGCCGAGCACGATCTGCGCGGTGTACCCGACGACGAACACCGGGACCGCGATCACGAACGTCGTCCCGGCCAGCACCGCGGTGTCGGCGAGCCTCCCGCGGCGCAGCCCGGCGAGCACGCCGAGGCCGATCCCGACGACCAGCTCGAACACCCACGCGGTGAGGGCGAGCTGCGCGGTCACCCCCCAGCGGTCGGCGAGCAGCTCGGAGACCTGCTGCCCGTTGAACGTCTCCCCGAGGTCGCCGCGCAGGAACACTCCCGCCATGTACAGGCCGTACTGCACGATGAGCGGCTCGTCCAGGTGGTAGTGGGCGCGCAGGGTGCGGATCACCGCGTCCGGCAGCGGCTTGTCCCCCGCCAGCGCCAGGATGGGGTCGCCGGGCAGCGCCCACACCATGGCGTAGATGAGGAAGGTGGTCGCCACGAACACCGGGACGGCCTGCAGCAGGCGCTGGGCGGCGTACCTCACCCGCCGCCTCCCGGCAAGGACCCCGGACGGGCCGGGGTCCCCGTGGCGTGCATGCCTACTTGACCGAGATCGTGTCGAGGTTGGGGCTGTAGGCGTCGATGGCGACACCGGTGACGTTGGCCGAGTATCCAGCCTGGTCCTGCCAGTTCCACAGCGGGATCATAGGCATCTCGGCGAGCGCGACGTCCTCGGCGCGCTGGTAGAGCGGGATGCTGGCCTCCATGCTCGGCGCCGCGTTGGCCTGCGCGATCAGGTCGGTGAACTCCTTGTTCTCCCAGCCCATCCGGTTGCCCGCGCCCCACATCGACTCCAGGTAGTTCTGCGGGCTCGGGTAGTCCATCACCCAGTTGTTGCGGTACGGGCCGTCCTCCTTCTTCGCACGCAGCGTGGAGAGGTAGTCGGCGGCGGGGATCTTGCGGAACTTGATGTCGGCGACGCCGAGGTTCTGCTTGAGCTGGTTGGCCACGGCGGTCATCCACTGCTCGTAGCTCGGGTCGGCGTTGGAGAAGTACAGGTTCAGCGTGCCGGACAGGCCGCCCGCCTTGTCGTACAGCGCCTTGGCCTTGGCGGGGTCGTACACGCACGTCTCACCGCAGGCGCCCTCGCGGTAGCCGGGCACCAGGGGCGCCACCAGCGAGCTCATCGGCTTGAAGGCGCCGTTGAAGACGGCGTCCACGATGGCCTGCCGGTCGATGGCCATGGAGACGGCCTTGCGCAGGTCGGCGCTCTGGAACCGCTTGTCGAACACCGGGAAGCCGAGGTAGTCCATGGTGCCGCTGGCGGTGGGCACGAACCGCTCGCCGAGCAGCCTCTTGGCCTCGGGGGCGCTGGCCGGCGGGATGGTCTGCAGCAGGTCGACCTTCCCGGCCCGCAGGTCGGTGTACGCGGTGTCGCGGCTGGCGTAGATCTTGAACAGCACGCCGTCCGCCTTGGCGGCGCGCGGGCCCGCGTACCCGTCGAACTTCTTCAGGGCGATCTGCCGGTTGTGCTGCCACTCGCCGTCCAGGGCGAAGGGCCCGTTGCCGATGGGCTTCTGGTCGTAGGCCTTGAGGTCGGCGAACGCGGCCTTCGGCATCGGCGCGAAGCCGGTGTAGGCCAGCGTGATGGGGAACTGGCTGAACGGCGCGGTGAGCCGCACCTCAAGGGTCACGGGGTCCACGACCTTCAGGCCGCTCAGCTTGTCGGTCGACGGCTTGGCGCCCTCGGCCTCGGGGTTCAGCTTGTCGTAGCCCTCGACGTTGGCGAAGTAGTAGTTGTTGGTCCAGGCGTTCGGGCCGTACGCGGCGGCGTTCCAGGCGTCGGCGAAGCTGCCCGCGGTGACCTCCTCGCCGTTGTGGAACTTCTGCCCCGGCTTGATCTTGATGGTCCAGGTCTTCTGGTCCTTGCTGGTCACCGACTCCGCGGCCCGCATCTGCGCGGTGCCGTCCGGGCCGATCACCACCAGCGTGTCGAACAACGCCTGGAGCACGGTGATCGAGTAGCTGCTGGAGGTGTTGCCCGGGGTGAGGTGGTCCGGCTCGGTGAGCGCGACCGAGAACCGCTTCGGTCCCTGGTCACCGCCGCCGGTGTCCCCGCCGGAGCCACCGGAACCGCCACACGCGCTCAACGCGAGCGCCGCGGCGAGGAAGACGGCGGCACCTCGCGCCTTGCTGACGACCGTCACTGTTCCTCTGCCTCTCCGTCGCTCGGGCGTGATGCCGGAGAGGCTAAATAGCGAGGCAAGGCTCTACATCGGAAGGATTACGTATTCCGGCGGTCCGGCCCGTCGGTCATGATGATCGCGGAGGAGTGATGGATCAGATCACCCTGAACACCCGCCACCTCCATGCGTTCACCGAAGTCGGTTTCCAGGTGGCCGGCGGGTCGGGGGCGCACGGCGCCATGACGGCACTGCGCGCGATCATCCCGATCGAGGCGTACGACTTCGTGGCGTTCGACCCGGCCACCGGCCGTCACCGCAGCCTGGTGTCGTCGGGCTACGCGCGGATCCACGAGGAGGCCGCCGAGGAGTACGCCCGGCTCGACCCCTACCGGCGTGCCATGGTGTCGCGGGTGCCGCTCGCCATGGGGTCGCCCGGCACCGAGGTCTGGTTCAGCAGGCACCTCGCGCCGTACGGCTGGCGGGCGGGGCTGACGGCGCCGCTGTTCGTGGACGGCAGCCGCTACACCGGCCTGCTGCACGTCAACTCCCGCGAGACGTTCCCGCCGCAGACCTCGACGGTGCTCATCGCGGTCTCCGGCGCGCTGGCGCACATCACCGACCTGACCCGCTGCGTCATCGACCCGCTCGGCCTGCCCCCCGGCTTCCACGCGATGGCCTTCGAACGGTGCGGGCGGCGGCGCGCCGTGGCGGGCTGGCCCGCGTCGGAGGCGATCGAGGGCGAGGCGGCGATGGCCGGCCTGGCCAGGGACTTCATCGACTCGCGCGAGCTGTCGCGCCGCGGCCTGTGGCTGGACGGCACCGGCAGGTGGCGGGAGGTGCGGGTCCACCGGGCCGGCGTCGGCTTCAACGGCGCCATCCAGGGCGCGGTGATCGCCGAGCGCCCGTGCACGCTGCCGTACGACCTGACGGCCCGCGAGGTGGACGTCCTGACCCGGGTCGCGCTCGGCGACTCCAACCCCCAGATCGCCGCGACCCTGGTGCTCAGCGTCCGGACCGTGACCACCCACCTGGAGCACATCTTCGCCAAACTCGGCTGCGACAGCCGCACCCGCCTGACCACCAAGGTCCTCTCCGAAGGCCTGTGCCACCTCGACCTGCCCTGACACCGGTGGTGTCCTTCGCCGGCGGGGCCGCGGCATTGACTCCGGTGTGGAAGGGACACAACAGTTGGGTGGTGCGCCTTGTGGAGCGGCTACGCGGCGATCTCGCCGGGGGCAGGAACATCGAGATCTACGTCACGGCCTCGATCGCCGCCGTCGTCGGTGTGCTCGGCGTGTTCGACCTGGTCGGTCCGAAGGTCGTGGGTGCGGCCACGCTGGCCACGCTGGGGCTGCTGGCCGTCAACGCGCTCGGTCCCCGTCACCAGGTGGCGGGGCTGGAGGCGCGGGTCTCCGCGCTGACGCGACTGGTGCAGGAGAGGATCGCCGGTGAGGTGTCGGCCGACGCGTTCCTCGCCACGGACAAGAAGGACCTGGAACGGGAGATCGGCGGTGCCGACGACATCCGCATCGCGGGGGTGACCCTGAGCCGGACCGTCCGCACCCACATCGGGGACCTGCAGCGGCGGCTCATGAGCGGGGCGACGGTCAGGGTGGCGATCATCGATCCCGCCACGAGCACGCCCCACGAGGCGGCGCGCCGCAGCACCATCCCCGACGACCCGCAGATCTACGAGCACCGGCTCAAACCCACCATCGACCTGCTGCGGCATCTCGCCGCGACGCCTTCGTCCACCGGGCGGCTCGAGGTGAGGTTCATGCCGTTCGTCCCGGCCTTCGGGCTGACACTGATCGACCCGGACACCGAGGAGGGGCGGATCCACGTCGACCTCTACTCCCACCGGTCGCCCGGCCCGGACCCGGTGTTCACGCTCGCCGCCCGGCGGGACCGCCGATGGTACGAGCACTTCCACGCCGAATGGGAGCGCCTCTGGGAGGTCAGCCGGCCGCCGGCGCCAGGTGACGGCTTCCCCTAGAACACCCGGTCGCGCGGAGCCTTTCCCACCTCGATCCTCCTCGGGCCGTCCGGGTCAGCGGGCCGCGCGTCTGCCGTTGGTGCTGACGCGTGCCGGCGTGGCCAGGTCGATGTGCATCTCGAACCACACGTTGTTCTTGCCGGACTCCCTGATGAACCCCCAGCGGTGCGCGAGCGCCTCCAGCAGTTGCAGTCCCCGGCCGCCGGTGTCCAGCGGCGAGGTGGGACGCCAGCCGAACGGCGGCTCGGCCGAGCCGGCGTCCTGCACGGCCACCCGCACCCATTCGCTGGAGTAGGAGACGGACAAGGTGAAGGCACCCCCGTTGGCCGACGCGGAGTGCACCACCGCGTTGGTGGCGATCTCGCTGGTCAGCAGCACGCAGTCGTCGTGCAGCGGATGCGCGACGCCGACGGCGGACGAGACGAGCCGCCGGGCGCGTGCCACCGCGTCCGGGTCGCCCGCCAGGCGCATCACCCGGTCGCTCGGCGGTTGTGCCCTGACGTACCCCGATGAAGTCATGTGACCCCCCGTTAGTGTTCAGCCCGCACCCTGTTTAGGACGCGGCACCACCCCCGTGAGATGTCGCCAAAAGGTAGGAACCTGCTCCCCGCCCGTCGGCGAGACCCCCTGGTGGGGCCGCTGGGACCCGAGTGGCGGATCAGGACAGCAGCCGGGTGGCGTCCAGCGCGAGCGCGAGCTCGACGATGTCGCGCGGGCGGGAGAGGGACCGGCCGGTGAGCTGTTCCAGCCGCCGCATCCGGTTGAACACGGTGTTGCGATGGCAGTACAGCTGCCCGGCCGCGCGGGCGGCGGAGCCCTCGCAGCGCAGCCACGCCGCCAGCGTGGCCAGCAGCACCTCGCGGTCGGTCGGGTCCAGGCCGAGCAGCGCGCCGAGCACCTCCGACACCAGGCGGCCCGACAGCTCCGGCTGCGAGATGACCAGGGCGGACGGCAGCCTGCGGTCCAGGCGGGCGATCTCGGGGCCGCAGCCCTCGCAGGTGCGCATGGCCAGCTCGGCGAGCCGCCGCGCGGCGGCCAGCTCCACCAGGCCGCCGACGACCGGGCTGACGCCCGCCGGGCCGTACGCCACGGCGGTCATGCCCTCGGCCAGCTCCTCCAGGGTGGCCTCGCCGAGGGCGACGACGGCGACCTCGTACTGGGCGCGCATCCGCCACAGCAGCCGCATGGGCCCGAGCACCTCCGGGCGGCCGTCCACGCCCGGCGTGCCGTACCCGTTGGGGCGCGAACCGTCGTGATCATGACGCACGGCGAGCCTCATTGTGACGACCGCATAACGGCCGCGTTCGGGAAGATCCAGACCGGCCGCGGCGGACCGGGCCACCGCGGTGTCGGCCACTCCTTCGAGCAACTCGTCCAGGAGCGCGTTCACCCGCTCGGTGCTGCGGCCGAGCAGTTCCTTCTCGCGCCTGCGGTAGATGTCGGCCGCCATCAGCGCCTGACGGTCGATGGCGTGCCAGACGTGCGTCGCGGTGCGCACCAGCGCCGGCAGCAGCTCGGCGTGCTCGCGCTCGATCAGGTCGACGAAGGCGCCCCAGGTGACCTGGGCCGCCAGGCGGTACATGCGCATCAGGGACTCCAGCGGCAGTCCCTGCTCGGCGCGGCGCCCGGCCATGCGCCGGGCGAACTCCAGGTCACGGCGCTCGTCCGGCCTCTGCAGGATGGCCTCGATGCCGACGCGCAGGCCCTCCTCGGTGCTCTGCCAGTGGTCGTCGGGCGTGACGAACCTGCGGTACGCCTCGTCGCCCTCCCGCACGCGGGCGACCAGCTCCTCGGTGAGTTCGGGAAGTTGGCGGAGCAGCCGCGTGGCGGCGATCCGTAACACCTGGCGCACGTCCTCACCCACGTGCTCACTGCGCTTGACGGCCATCTTCACCAGACTGCCACCCACCCCCCTCCGGAACAAGGTTCGGTTCTCGTTTCGTGACGTGCCGTTGTGCTCGTGCACAACGGCCTTTCCGCGCCGGTGGGCACCTGTCCCGACTTCACCTGCGGATCTGGACGTCGGTGCGCGCGCGGCGTTTTGGTGTGCCTGCACCGGCTCTGCGGGAGGAACGATGGAGGCCACGGCGCCCCCGGCCGGAGACGGCGGGCTGGCGGTCAGCGACCTGGTGGTGGGATACGGCCCGGTTCGGGCCCTGCGCGGCGTCTCGTTACGGGTCCCGGCGGGCGCGGTCGTCGCCGTGCTCGGCACCAACGGCGCGGGCAAGTCCACCTTGTTACGGGCCGTCTCCGGCACGCTCCGCTTCCACCGGGGCGGCATCGGCGGCGGCGACATCACCTGGCGCGGCACGCGCCTGTCCGGGGTGCCCGCGCCCGGCGTGGTGGCCCGGGGCGTGACACAGGTCCCCGAGGGGCGGCGGGTGTTCGCCCGGATGACCGTGGAGGAGAACCTGCGCGCCGGGGCGCTCGGCGCCAAGGGCGGCGGCGCCAGGGAGGCGGCGCTGGCCCGCGAACGGGTGCACACGCTGTTCCCCGTGCTGGCCGAGCGGGCGCACCAGCGCGCCGGGCTGCTGTCCGGCGGCGAGCAGCAGATGCTCGCCATCGGCAGGGCGCTGATGGCCCGCCCGTCGCTGCTGCTGCTGGACGAGCCGACGCTGGGGCTAGCGCCGCTGGTGGCCGCCCGGATCGGCGAGACCGTCAAGGAGATCAACGCCGCGGGCACCTCGGTGCTGCTGGTCGAGCAGAACGTCGCCCTGGCGCTGTCCCTGGCCTCCTACGCCTACGTGCTGGAGGTCGGCGAGGTGGCTCTGGAGGGCCGCACCGCCGACCTGGCCGCCGGCGACGAGATCAGGCGCCGCTACCTCGGCATGGCCGACGCCGCGCGGGACCGTCCCCGAGGCGCGCCACCGCGCCGGACTCTGACGAGGTGGTTCGCATGACGGGTTCATACCAACCGGACGGTATGTCGGATTCCTCCGCGGATGCGGGGGTACCGCGCCAACCCGGTGACCACGCGCCGCCGCACGAGTCCGCGCCGGTGCCGTTGCCGCTGGAGGTGCGGGACGTCACCGTGCGGTTCGCCGGGCTGACGGCGCTGGACGGGGTGAGCTTCACCGTGGCGCCGGGCACCGTGCACGCCGTCATCGGGCCGAACGGCGCGGGCAAGTCGACCTGCTTCAACGTGTTGTCCGGGGTGTACCGGGCCACGTCGGGCAGCGTCCGGTACGGCGACGCCGAGCTGACCGCGCTGACGCCGCACCGGATCGCGGCGCTCGGCGTCGCGCGCACCTTCCAGAACATCGCGCTGTCCCGGCACCTGCCGGTGGTGGACAACCTGATGCTCGGCAGGCACCGGCTCACCAAGGCCGGTTTCGTCGCCGCCGGGCTGCGGCTGCCCGCGGCGCGCGGCGAGGCCGTGCGGCACCGGGCGCGGGTCGCGGAGATCGCCGAGTTCGTCGGCATCGGCGGCCTGCTGGCCACGCCGGTCGGCCTGCTGCCGTACGGCGTGCAGAAACGCGTCGAACTGGCCCGCGCGCTGTGCATGGAGCCGCGGCTGCTGCTGCTGGACGAGCCGGTCGCGGGGATGAACGGCGGCGAGCGCGCCGAGATCGCCGAGCTGATCACGGCGGTGCGCGACAGCCTCGGCATCTCCATCGTGCTGGTCGAGCACGACATGGGCGTGGTGATGCGCCTGGCCGACCAGGTCACCGTCCTCGACTTCGGCCGCCGCATCGCCGACGGCCCGCCCGCCGAGGTGCAGGGCGATCCACAGGTCATCCGCGCCTACCTCGGCGCGAGCGAGGAGAGCGCGTGATCACGTTCCTGGAGCTCCTGGTCAACGGCGTCTCGATCGGCGCGGTGTACGCCCTCATCGCGCTCGGCTTCGTCATCATCTTCAAGGCCACCGAGGTGGTGAACTTCGCGCACGCCTCCCTGCTGCTCGCCGGCGGCTACGTCGTCGCCCGCACCCAGCCGGTCATCGGCTTCTGGCTCGCGCTGCTGGCCGGAGTGGCCACCGCTGCGGTGGTCGCGGCCCTGGTGGAGTTCCTCGTCATCCGGCGGGCCAACGTGCTGTCCCACAGCGTGCTGGCCATCGTGACCATCGGCGTCGACATCGTGCTCACCACTGAGCTCACCCGCCAGATCGGCACCGAGATCCTGGCCCTCGGCGACCCGTGGGGCAGTTCGGTGGTGAGCGTCGGCGGGGTGACGATCGCCGAGGTGCGCCTGGTGGCGCTCGGCACCGCCGCCGCGCTGATAGGCGCGTTCCTGCTGGCCTTCAAGTTCACCGGCTGGGGCGTGGCGATGCGCGCCACCGCCGAGGACGCCGAAACGGCCGCCCTGATGGGCATCCGCCTCGGCAGGATCTCCCTGAGCGCCTGGGCCGTGGCCGGCGCCCTGGCCGCCGTGGCCGCCGTCTTCCTCTGCGTCTTCCCCACCCCCGGCCTCGACCGCGGCACCGCCCTGGTGGCCATCAAGGCCTTCCCCGCCGCCATCCTCGGCGGCCTCGACTCCACCACAGGCGCCCTGGTAGGCGGCCTGCTGGTAGGCGTCACCGAAGCCTTGATGACCGGCTACCAGAACCAGCTTGCCTTCCTGGGCCGCGGCATAGGCGACGTGGCCCCCTTCCTGGTGATGATCCTCATCCTCCTGTGGCGCCCCTCCGGCCTCTTCGGCACAAGGGAGACCGCCCGTGTCTGACCCCCGCGACCTCACAACCCACCCCGCCACCGAAGAAACCACAACCACCCACCCCCCGAAGACCCCCGCCACCGACCGCACCCCCGGGACTCCCCGCACCGAAGAAAGCACGACCGACCGCACCCCCAGGGCTTCCGGCACCGAAGAAAGCACGACCGACCGCACCCCCGGGGCCTCCGGCACCGACGGGGCCGCGACCGGCCAGGCTGGCGGCACTCCCGGAGCCCCCGGCGCCGGGGACACCTCCCGGTCCTCCCCCGCGCCCCACTCTCTCTCCCCCACCACCGACATTTCCGATATTTCGGCATTCGTGCCTGTGCGGAGTGAGGTGGTGAAACGGCCAGGGGGCGTCACGCGGGCTCGGATGGTGCGGGGCGTGGTGTGGGCGGTCGTCGTGGTGGTGGCGGTTGCGATTCCGTTCTATCTGGAAGGGTTCTGGCTGCAGACGGGGCTGTTCGCGATGTCGGCGGCGGTGGGGGCCATCGGTATCAACCTGCTCACCGGCTCCACCGGGCAGTTGTCCATGGGGCACGCCTTCTTCCTCGCGGTCGGGGCGTACGGGTACGTGTACTTCGCCGACGCCGGGGACGAGGGGGACCTGCTCGGGCTCGGGCTGCCGACGCCGATCGCCGCCGTGCTGGCGGTGGGCACGGCGGGGGTGGCGGGCGGGCTGTTCAGCCCGATCGCGGGGCGGCTGAAGGGGGCCTACCTCGGCATCGCCACCATCGCGCTGATCTTCCTCGGCCAGCATCTGCTGTTCAACGCCGAGCCCGTCACCGGCGGCTACAACGGCCGCGCGGTGCCGCCCATGGAACTGTTCGGGCTGAGCTTCGCCGACACCCCGGAGCTGGTGCTGCTGAACGTGCCGTTCGGCGCGCTGGAGCGGCTGTGGTTCCTCGGGCTGCTCCTGCTGCTCGGCGCCGCGCTGTTCGCGCGCGGCGTGCTGCGCGGCCGTCCGGGCCGGGCGATGAACACCATCAGGGACCACGAGATCGCCGCCGGGGTGATGGGCGTGCCGGTGGCCCGCTACCGGGCCGGGGTGTTCGTGTTGTCGTCGATGTACGCCGGGCTGGCCGGGGTGATGCTGGCCCTGGTGTTCCAGCGCACCGTGCCCGACTACTTCGGCGTGCTGCTGTCCCTGGACTACCTCGCGATGATCGTCATCGGCGGCCTCGGCTTGGTCGGCGGCGCCGTCCTCGGCGCCGTGTTCGTCTCGATGCTCCCCCAGCTGCTCACCCGCTACAGCGACTCGCTCCCCATGATCGCCGAACCCGGTTCCGGCGGCGTGTCGCCCGCCGAGGCGGCCCGCATCCTCTACGGGGCCGCCGTCGTCAGCGTGGTGCTGTTCCTGCCCGGCGGCCTCATGGGGCTGGCGGGCCGGCTGCGCGCCGTCGTCAGGCGCCGGACGGCGTCCCCACCTTCCACCGATCCGTCCCCCTCCCCCGACCCCAGGAGCTGACATGGGCAAATTCGGCATCCGTACCGGCGCGGCGACCGTGGCCACACTGGCCGCGCTCGCGCTCGCCGTCTCCGGCTGCGCCAGCGGCAAGGCCACCGGCGGCGAAGGCGCCACCGCCTCGGCGGGCGACGGCGTGAAGACCGGCCCCGGCGTCACCGCCGACAAGATCTCCATCGGCGTCCTCACCGACCTGACCGGCCCGTACGCCTCGCTCGGCAAGAGCCTCACCCAGGCACAGCAGCTGTACTTCGAGCAGGTCAACGCGCAGGGCGGCGTCTGCGGGCGCTCACTGGAGGCGATCGTGCGCGACCACGGCTACGACGCGCAGAAGGCGGTGGCCGCGTACACCGAGATCGCGCCGAAGTCCGCGGCGATCAGCCAGTTCGTCGGCTCGCCGATGGTCGCGGCCCTCAAGCAGCGCATCGAGGGCGACAAGCTGCTGACGCTGCCCATGGCGTGGGCCACCGGCCTGCTCGGCACCGAGGCCATCCAGGTCACCGGCACGACGTACGACATCGACATGATCAACGGCGTCGACTTCCTGACGAAGGAGAAGGGCATCAAGTCCGGCGACAAGATCGGGCACCTGTACTTCGAGGGCGACTACGGCGAGAGCGCGCTCAACGGCTCCAAGTACGCGGCGGGCAAGCTCGGGCTGACGGTGGTCGAGCAGAAGATCAAGGCGACCGACCAGGACATGAGCGCGCAGGTGTCGGCGTTCAAGGCGGCGGGCGTGAAGGCGATCATGGTGTCGGTCGGCCCGCGGCAGGCGGCGTCCCTGGTGGGTGTGGCGCTGGCCAAGGGCATGGACGTGCCGTTCATCGGCAGCAACTCGGCCTACAGCCCGCAGCTGCTCGCCACCCCGGCGGCGCCCGCGCTGCTGAAGGACTACTACATCATGACCGCGGGCACCCCGCTCAGCGCGGACCTGCCCGCCATCAAGAAGCTGGTCGCCGACTACAAGGCCAAGTACCCCGGCCAGCAGCTCGACAGCGGCGTGACGTCGGGGTACTGGGCGGCGAACATCGTCGGGGACGCGCTGAAGAAGGCGTGCGAGGGCAAGGACCTCAGCCGGGAGGGCATCGTCAAGGCGCACCGGTCCACACCCGCGTGGGACGCCGGGTTCGGCTCGCCGATGGACTTCTCCCACGTAGACCAGCCGGCCTCGCGCAACTCCTACATCGTCAAGCCCGACAAGGACGCCATCGGCGGGTCCGTCATCTTCAAGCAGGCCGCGGCGTCCGACCTCGCCAAGGAGTACCAGGTCCCCGTGGGCTGACGCGCCGTCCCGTCACCGGAAGACGCCGGTGTGGCCGAGGGAGTGACGCCCCGGCTGCGGGTACACCGCGAGCCCGTGCGGGCCGGCGTCGACCGGGACGGTGCGGATCAGGCGGCCCTTGACGGTGTCGAAGACGTACACCACGCCGTGGTACCGCCCGGCCAGCCAGAGGCGGCGGCCGTCCGCCGAGACACCGCCCATGTCGGGCGAGCCGCCGCCCGGGATGCGCCAGGTGTCAACGGGCTTGCGCTTGGCGAACGACACGACCGACACCGAGCCTGCGCCCCGGTTGGACACGTACAGCTCGCGCGAGTCGCGGCTGACGTAGAGACCGTGGGCGCCGGCCCCGGTGCGCACGAAGCGCTCCACCTCGAACCGGCCGGCGTCCACCAGCCAGACGCCGCCCTTGGCCATGTCGGCGACGTAGAACGTGGTCCCGTCCGGCGACAGCTTCACGTCCTGCGGCATGCTGTGATGCGGCAGCACCACCCGCTCGCGCACCTTGCGCGCCGCCAGGTCGATCGCCACCAGGTGCCCGGAGAACTCGCAGCTGGCCAGCATGGTGTTCCCGTCCACCGTGAAGTCCGCGTGATTGATCCCCCGGCACGGCATGTCCATCGAGTGCCGCAGCCCGAACGTGCGCGGATCCCGGAAGTCCAGCCGGTTGAGCCGCTCCGCCATCACCAGCGCCGTGGTCCCGTCCGGGCTGAAGTACAGGTTGTACGGATCGTCCACCGCGATCGGCGCCCCCGGCTCCCCCGTGGCCGGATCGATCGGCGTCAGCGTGTTCCCCTCGTTGTTGTTCACCCACAACGTCTTCAGATCCCACGACGGCACCACGTGCTGCGGCCGCTTCCCCACCCTGAAGTGCCGCACGATCCGATAGGTCTTCGGATCGATCACACTCACGGTCCCGCTGTCGCTGTTGGGCACGTAGACCAGATCCGGGAACCCCGCCACCGCCGGGCTCAGCATCCCCGGCCGGTCGAACCGATAGACATCCACCCTCCGCCCCCGCCCCACCCCGTGCGCCGCCGCGGCTCCCCGGCCCGCCCCCTTCTCAGCCCTGCCGTCCTCGGCGCCGGCGGACGGCGTCACACCGGCGGACGGCGTCGCGGTCGCCCGCGGCACGTCCTCACCCGAACATCCCACCCCACCCACCAGAACCCCCACCACCACCGCGATCCGCCTCCACCCACCGGCCCCGCCCCACCCCGGCCCACCCACCGATGTCCGCCTTCGCATACCCCGGCCCTTCGTCGTCCGTGTCCGGCTCGGCACCGGCTACGGTCACGCTAGGAGCACTAAGGTCAGGGGACGGCCAATCCAGCGTCAGCTCCCGCTCCGCGTTCCCCCTGGCCGCCCGCACCATGCAAGGAAGCACGTCCATGTCCTCTGGTCCCATCGCCGTGCTCGGCGAATGCGTCGCGGACGCCGTGGTCACGGCGGCCGGGAACGGCCCGTACGATCTCACCCTGCGGGTGCTGCCGGGGGGTGGCCCGGCGAACACGGCCGTGGCGCTCGCCCGGCTCGGCACCCCGGCACGCTTCCTCGGGCGATTGTCCGGGGACCGGTTCGGCAGACTCTTCGCCGACCATCTGGCGGCCTCCGGAACCGACCTGTCGATGTGCGTGGCGGCCGTCGAGCCGAGCACGCTGGCCGTCGCCGACATCGACGCCCACGGCCGCGCGAGCTACTCCTTCTACGCCGAGGGCACCGCCGACTGGCAGTGGACCCCGGCGGAGCTCGACCTCGGGCGGCTCACCGGCGCGATCTGCCTGCACACCGGTTCGCTGGCCCTGGCCCGCGACCCCGGCGGCCCGCTGGTGGAGGGTTTCATCGCCGCGGCCCGCCCGCACCTCACGATCTGCGTCGACCCGAACGTCCGCACCGGGCTGGTCCCCGCCGAGGTCTACCGCGACCGCTTCCCCCGCTGGTGCGCCCTGGCCGACATCGTCAAAATGAGCGACGAGGACCTGCGTTTCGTCCTGCCCGGCATGTCCATCGCCGAGGCCTTCGACATCTGCCACGGCTACGGCGCCCGCCTGGTCATCGTCACCCGGGGCGAGACCGGCGCCGCCGCCTCCCTGGACGGCACCCGCATCTCGGTCCCCGCCCCCTTCACCCTCGTGGCCGACACCATAGGCGCCGGCGACGCCTTCACCGCCGCCCTCCTCCACAACCTCTCCGCCGACGCCCTCCTCGGCTCCCGCCTCCCCGAGATCCCCTCCGACCGCCTACGCGAGGCCCTGACCTTCGCCGCCCACGTCGCATCCCTGACCTGCGCCTCCCCCGGCGCCGACCCCCCGTGGTCCCGCGACCTCACCCCTCGCGCCCTGCTTCCCCCCTCCCCGTGACCGTCCCGGTGCCGGGGGCCCGTAGAGCCTCCCGCCCGTCCCGGGTGGTCCTTTGAGGTTCGCCGGTGGAAGCCGCTCATTCGAAGGGTTCGGAGGTCATGATGGGAGGGGTGCGACATGAAGACCGCGTGGAGCTTCGCTTTCACGCCGGCGCGCAGAGCGCCCGTACCCATGAGAACCTTTCGGCGATCCGCCAGGACGGGCCCTACCTGTGGATCGCGGGCGACGAGACGGCGACGATCGAGCGGCTGACGTTACGTGACGGCGTCTACGACGACCAGCGCACCTTCAACCTGGACGACTTCGTGGACCTCCCGGCGGGGCCGGAGGCGGAGGCCGACATCGAGGGGCTGGCCAGGACCGACGGGTGGCTGTGGGCGGTCGGGTCGCACAGTCTCAAGCGCAGGCGGGTGAAGTCTGGGCAATCCGCCGACAAGGCCCGTAAGAGGCTGGCCACGGTGGTCCGGGAGGAGAACCGGTTCGTGCTCGTGCGGCTGCCGGTCCGAGGCGGCGTACCGGTGCGGGAGGACGGGCAGCGCAGGGCCGCCATCCTCGCCGGGCACGACAACCTCGCCGACATGCTCTCCGGCGATCCCCATCTGGCGCCGTTCCTGGCCTTGCCGGGCAAGGACAACGGGCTCGACATCGAGGGCATCGCCGCCCATTCGGACGAGCGTGGCCACCGGCTCTTCGTGGGGCTGCGGGGGCCGGTGCTGCGCGGCTGGGCCGTGCTGCTGGAGATCCGGCCCGTGACCCATCCGCGTGACCCGTCCAGGCTGCGGCTGGCCGAGCCGTACCGCAAGCATTTCCTGGATCTGGACGGCCTGGGCATCCGCGACCTGTGCCCGTACGGCGACGATCTGCTGATCCTCACCGGCCCGAGCATGGCCCTCGACGGGCCGGTCCGGGTGGTGCGCTGGCGGACCGGTTCCGTCGGCGACATCGTCACGGGCCGGGATCTGGAGCTCGTGGCCGAGCTTCCCTTCGGTCGGGGGGACGACCATCCCGAAGGGCTGGCCGTACTGGAGGACGGGCGGTTGATCGTGGTCTACGACAGCCCCTCCCCGGCCAGGCGGACCGCGGAGGGCGTCTACGCTGATCTCATTCGTCTCGACTGAAAGACATGCCTTCACCTGACTCGATGTGGGTCGCGCCAAAGAAGGTCGGAACATGGATGACTGGCGGCATGCGCGGCTGACTGCTTTTGTCTACGACTTCGGCATCGAGCGCGAGTGGCTCGGCCGGATCGGCGGCCGGCTGGTGTGGGGGGCGGATCTGAGCCGCTTCTACCGTGACATCCACGACCTGCGGACGCGGCTGGAGGGCGGCCGGATCCTCGACGTCGCCTGCGGCGGCGGTACCGCCTTCCGCGGGCTGCCGGAGGAAGGTCCCCATCGCTACGTGGCGCTCGACCTGTCGCCGGTGATGCTGCGGCGGGCGCGGGCCAACGCGCGGCGGCACGGGCTGCGGGACATCGGCTTCGTCCAGGCGAGCGTGACCGCGCTGCCCTACCGGCAGGGCGGCTTCGATCTGTGCCTCAGCTACTTCGGCCTGCACTGCTTCCCCGATCCGCAGGCGGCTCTCACGGAGATGGCCCGCGTCCTGCGGCCGGGTGGGCGGTTGCAGGGGACCACGGTCGTAAGCGGCGGGGGCCTGCGGCAGGACACGGTGATCTCGTTGTTCCGGCGCGGCGGGGTCTTCGGCGACGTGGGATCGGCCGAGAATCTCTCGTCGCGGCTCGCCGCGGCCGGCCTCGGCGAGATCAGCGTCGAGCGCGACGGTGCCGTCGCGTTCTTCTCCGCACGACGCTGACCGGCGGTCCGTGCCGCCGTGCCGCCGTGCCGCCGGGAACCGGCTACCGGGCGTCCCGGCGGCGGCGCGTCCCGCCGCCTAGGCGGGTGACGGTTCCCGCCTAGGCGGGAACCGTCACCTTCGGCCGGCGCCGCGGCCGGACCGCCGCCCGAGGAGGCCGCGCTTCCGTCCGGTGAGCAGGTTGTAGGCCACGAGCAGGATCGCGGCACCCACGATGGCGGTGATCCAGGTCGAGAGGTTGAAGAAGCCCTGGATGCCCTTGACGTGGAAGAGCTCGGTGGCGACGAAGCCCCCTACCAGCGCTCCGGCGACGCCGAGCAGGAGTGTGATGAGCAGTCCTTGGGTGTCCTTGCCGGGAACCAGCATTCTGGCCACGATCCCGGCTACGAGTCCCAGGATGATCCAGGCGATGATGCCCATGACCGAACTCCTAGATTGCAGCGAATGTCTGCGAAGGATCGGTCTTCCGGACCGGTCGGAGCAGGGGACCTGAACATCAGGCCCGCACGCTCCCGAGCCAATCCCATTCTCGCCGCGGGGGAAACAGGCGATCTCGGAAAGGTCCATCACCAGAACCGATCGCCGTCCGATCGAGCCGGGGAATGAGTACGACCGGCTCAGGACTGCTCGTCGGTCCGGCCGGTGATCGTCGGCGCTCGCTGTCCGGCAGAGATGTCGCCGGGCGGGCCCAGCCAGCCCAGTTCGCGGGCCAGATGGCGGGCGGTGTCGATGACGGCGACGACGTAGGGGGGCGTCTGGCCCGTCCGCCACAGGAGCGACCACGGGTAGGGCGTGGCGGGTTCGATCAGGGGTCGCCACACGGTGCCCGGCCGGTTGGAGGTGCGCGAGGAGGCGGGGATGCAGAGCACACACCGGTGCTGGAGCACGAGGTCGGCCGCCGCGCGGCTGCTCGCCACCGTGCCCTCGTAGATAGTGGGCACGAATCCGGCCGCGAGGCACATCTCGCGGACGAACTGGTTGAACTCCGGTGTTTCCGCGTCCTCCCCCATCAACAGCAGTTCGTCGGCCAGAGTGGCGACCGGCACGGCCTCCAGCGCGGCGAAACGGTGACCGTCGGGAACCAGCACACCGAGCGGATCGAGCCTCATCAGCTCGGACGCCACGTCGGCAGGGGTCTGCGAGGCCCGGCCGATCCCGATGTCGAGCCGGCCGTCGGCCAGCTGCCGGTACTGCTCGGGAGTGCTGGCCTCGATCTGATGGATCGTCAGGTCCGGATGCCGTCGCTGAACCTCGCGCAGGATCAGCGGCATGGAGTCGTAGCCGGCGTCGATGATCCCCACCCGTAGCGTGGGCGCGGCCGCCGCAGCGCTGCGTGCGATCTGCGTCGCCCGGCCCAGATGGTCGAGGATCTGGCGCACCTCCACGAGGAAGGCGGCCCCGGCAGGGGTGAGGGCCACGTGGTGGGTGCTGCGGTCCAGCAGCCGCACTCCGAGCTCGCGTTCGAGTCGCTGGATCTGCTGGCTCAGCGCGGACTGCACGATGCGCTCGCGCGCCGCGGCGCGGCCGAAGTGCAGTTCCTCGGCCAGCGTCACGAAGTAACGGAGTTGGCGTAGCTCCATGAACGCCACCCCTTTCCGCCCGGGCGGCGCAAACGTGGACCGTCAACTCCAGCCTAGATAGTCATGCTGCCCTGTAGCCACACCGCAAACGACGACAGGAGTAGTCGATCTTACTATTCGTCCCGGCGCAGGTGAGCACCGGGCGACATCGGTCTAGTCTCCGGCCCGCGGCGGAACATC
Source organism: Sphaerisporangium aureirubrum (assembly GCF_042658925.1). NCBI lineage: Bacteria > Bacillati > Actinomycetota > Actinomycetes > Streptosporangiales > Streptosporangiaceae > Sphaerisporangium > Sphaerisporangium aureirubrum. The sequence continues at coordinate 24,809 of NZ_JBHSRF010000005.1, read as the reverse complement.
GACGCGGCGATGACGGAGGCGGGCCTGGTCGGGCCAGCGCACGTCGGCGGCCCAGCCCAGCCGTTCGAGCAGGCGGATCAGTCCGGCCGACGGGTCGATCTGGCCGCGCTCCACGCCGTGCCGCGCGCACGTGGGCTCACTGTGGTGACCGTTGTGCCAGCTCTCGCCGAAGGACAGCAGGGCCAGCGGCCACACGTTGGTCGAGCGGTCGTGGCGGCGGGTCCTGTACGGCCGGCTGCCGACCACGTGGCACAGGGAGTTGACGCTCCAGGTGACGTGCTGAAGCAGCGCGATACGGATCAGGCCGGCCCACAGGAAGGCGGTCAGACCGCCGTACAGGGTCCCGCTGATCGCCCAGCCGAGCCCGAACGGCAACGCCAGCGAGAGAGCGCAGAGCAGCGGAAAGGCGCGCCCCACCCTGACCATCGCCGGGTCCGCGAGCAGGTCGGGGGCGTAGCGCTCGGCGGGGGTCTGATCGTTGATGAACAGCCAGCCGAGGTGGGAGTGGGCAAGCCCCTGCAACTGCCCACGCAGGCTGGTGCCGTACCGGTAGGGCGAGTGGGGATCGCCGGGCCGGTCGGTGAAGGCATGGTGGCGGCGGTGGACCGCCACCCAGTCGATCAGATTGCCTTGAAAGCTCATCGAGCCGGCGACCCCGAGGGCCACGCGCACCCACGGGCGGGTGGTGAAGGAGCCGTGGGTGAGCAGCCGGTGGAACCCGACCGTGACCCCCAGCCCGGTCACGATGTAGAGGACCGCCGCGATGATCAGGTCGGTGAGCGTGATTCCCCGTCCCCATGCCAGGAAGATCGCGGCACCGAGCGCGACGAACGGCAGCACCACGATCGCCGCGGTCAGCCCGGCCTGTGATCCGCCGACCGGAGTGTGCTCACCGGCTTCGGGAAACGGCGATTCGCCGTCGTAATCAGGCCGGTGTTCCACCGGCCGTACGGAAATGGTCATGGGTCTCTTCTCGTCGCTTATACGGGCCGGCCGTGCACGTAGCACCAGCGCCAGGGCGCTCCCGGTTCTAGTGAGGCGGCCACTGGGTGGTCGGTTTCCTGGTAGTGCTCCCGGGCGTGTCTGCCCGGCGAATCGTTGGAACAGGCCACCCACCCGCAGGTCAGGCACGCCATCAATCTTTTCCAGGTCCAGCCGAAGGTCCGGCATTCCATACATTCGGGCAGTCCGAGCTCCACGATCGGGAGCCCGTCGGCGTGGTCGCAACGTGGGGCTTGGCCGTTCAGCCTGACGCCCACGGCGGCGTTCATGCTCTCTATGTTCAGGGGCATTCCGCCCCCCTAACGATGACAGCGATGCCAGACGCATCGACTGGTTACTCACCAGTCAATGCGACAGGCGCATCGACGGAAACGGCCAATCCCAGCAAGCTCTATCACCAGCCGTGATAGCGGGCCAGAACACGGCCCGCCCGGTGCGCGTCGTGATCAGCCAGGTCGACGAGCCTCGCTCGGAACGCCGGCATCCGTCCCTTCGCGATCAACGACGGCCAGGTCGGTGACGTCGCCGTACGCGCTGGTGGCGGCGAGCGCGGCGGCGAACAGCACGAGCTGGTTGACGACCTTGAGGAACAGCAGCATGCCGACCGCGCCCGCGACCACCTGATAGGCGGGGTTGGCCGCGGTGAGATTGAGGAAGAACTGGCCGAGAGTCTTCATGACCTCCACCCCGACGGTGACCAGCACCGCCGGCCCGGCTATGCGGCGAAACGGTATCCGCAGCCGCGGCGGGGCACTGAGCAGCGCGGCGGCCAGCAGGGTGTTCACGCCGACGCCGAGTACGAAGGCGGTGCCGTCCAGAAGCCACCGGGCGGGGACGGCCTCGACCCCGACCGAGTGGACGGCCAGCCAGGTCAGCAGCGTCTGGGCGCCGAAGGCGATGGCGAGCGAGACGGCGAGCAGGAGGCCGAGACCGGCCAGCACGCCGAGGTCGATGACCTGACGAAGCCAGAAGCCGCCCGGATACTCCGGCAACCGCCAGATCGCCCTGCTCGCGGAACGCATGGTGTCCATCCAGAACAGGCCGGTCAGGACCAGCCCGACCAAGGCGAGCAGGCCCGCCGTGCCTCCGGCGTCGCGCAGCGCCTGGACGTCGAGGCGAGGGAAGTTTCCCGTGAGGTAGTCCTGCACGGCGGCCAGGACCACGGGGTCGTTCATGACGAGCCCGAGGATGGCGAACCCGAGCAGGGCCAAGGCGAAGGTGGCGAAGAAGGCGTAGTAGGTGAGCGCGGCGGAAAGCCGTCCACCGTCGGCCTCGTCGTAGCGCTTCACCGCGCGCCACAGGTGATCCAGCCAGCCGTGACGGCGACGGGCGCCCGCCCAGCCCGCTGCGAGCCTTATGCCTAACCCACTGACTGACATACCGAGGCCCTACCCCGCGCGGGACGCGTCATGGGTGGCGCCGGGCAACCACTGGTGAGGACGGCATCCACCTTCTCGATTCTCGGGGCGCCTCGCACCGGTACCGCGTGCGGCGGTCACCCCAGCTCCAGCCGCGCCCAGCCGAGCGCCGCGGAAGGCCCCATTCCTTCGGGAGCCCGCTCCACGGGATCGTAGCTCAGCCACCTGTCGATGAGCCTGCCCACGTGTGCGGGCACGCCCGGGACGGCGAGGTCCGCCCGCTCGGGCCGTACCCCGGCCTGCATCAGGTGCAGCACCTCCACCAGGCCGGCGTCGTCGGTGCCGGCCTGGCGCCGGAGCGGCGCGGCGCCGGTCAGCAGCCAGTAGGCCAGGGCGCCCACCCCGTACAGGTCGGAAAGGCTGCTCGGCGCGGCGGAGGTGTAGCCGAGTTGCTCCGGGCTGGCGAACCATTTGGTGCCGCCGGGGAAGACCGTCGACACGCTCCTGCCCGCCTCGTGCAGCTGCGACATCCCCCAGTCGATGATCCTGATGTTGCTCGGGCCGTCCAGCACGATGTTCTGCGGCTTGATGTCGAGATGGATCATGTTGCTCCTGGCGGCGGCCTCCAGCCCGGCCAGGACCTGGTCGACGACCCAGAGACTCCATCTCAGCGGCGCGCCGACGCCTGGCTGGCCCTGCACGTGCAGGTTGAGACTGCCCGGCAGGTAGAGCGGTGAGATGAGATAGACCGCCTTGGACTTCTCGTCCCGGCCCGAGTCGATGATCTCCCCGATGTGCGGGTTGCTCAGCCGCATGCCGCGTACCTCCCGCAGGAAGGTGCGGAACCGCTGCGGATCGTTCTGCGCCTGGTGGAAGACCTTGGCCACGACCGTCCTGCCCGGGTCGGCGCGCTCGTAGGCCCGGTAGAGCGTGGCCATGCCGCTGGAGTCGGCGTTGAGCGAGGCGTACAGGTACCAGCGCTCGTTGAGCACCATGATGGGAGCCCTGCCGGCGCCGAACGGCTCACGTACCGCCTGTGTGTGTTCCCTCGCCCTGGCGACGATCTCGTCGGCTTCGGCCCGTGCCCGCGCCACGATGGCGGCGGCCTGGGCTTCGGCGTCGGCGAGCACCCGCCGGCGCAGCCCGTTCACCTCGGCCGCCGCGGCACGGTCACCGGCCGCGACGCGTTCCCAGGCACGGTGCCAGGGGGTGATCTGATCCACGGGCACCCCGCAGGCCTCGACGAAGGTCACCAGCACGGTCAGGTTCGCGAAGCGCCGGCCGCTCAGCATGCCGGCCACCGTCGACCTCGACAGAGCGGGTCTGCCCGCCGTCCGCGCCCAGCGTTCCAGGGACCGCAGAGAAGGGCGGTCGGCGCGCGCGTGCACCTCGCGCAGGGAGGCGGCGAGCTGTTCCCGGGTGGTGACGAGGTCCAGGCTGGAACCACCCGCGAACGATTCATCCATGCTCGCCCTCCACGTATACGCAGAAGTTCGGACGTGTCCCAGCATATGGCGGGATAGGCCCGAAGTGATCACCTGAACGGGGAGCCCTCGCCGACGCTGTTCGCGAACTTCCACCGGGCACGCCCCGGTAATCAGTTTTACTGATGAACCGTTTGCTGATCGCCCGTTTCCCTCCCGTACGGATGGGTGTTGATTCAGGGGGAATGCGTTCATCCTCCGGTGCCGGCGGTTTCCGCAGCGGACAGGCCCCCTGTTTTGGACCGATCCGGAAGAACGGCCGTCGTCGCCGGTCCCGGACGGCACCGAGATCCACCTCGATGAGCATCTCGATCCCGCGTGGGCCGCCAGGTCTGGCGGACTGCACTAAAAGAGAGACCGACATGGCGATCGCCGCCGAGCCCAGGACAACGAAACGCGCCCCGATGGACTCGACGCGACGAAACGCGCTCGCCGCGGGAGTCCTCTACTTGATCACCATCGTGACGTCGATCCCGGCACTCCTCCTCTACGCCCCCGTGCTGAACGATCCGGACTTCATCGTCGGCCCCGGCCCCGACACCGGAGTGCTCTGGGGCGGCATCCTGGAGATGATCTGCCTCCTCGCCTGCATAGGCACCGCGGTCGTGCTGTTCCCGACGCTCAGACGCCTGAACGAGGTCGCCGCCCTTGGCTTCGTCACCGCTCGCGTGCTCGAGGCCGCCATCATCGTCGCCGGTGTCATCAGCCTCTTCACCGTCGTCACCCTGCGGCAGAACGGCGCCGCCGGGGCCGACGCGGCCACCCTCATCACCACGGGCAACGCGCTCGTCGCGTTCCACAACTGGACGTTCCTCCTCGGCCCCGGCGTCATCCCGGCCCTGAACGCCCTGTTGCTGGGCTACGTGTTGTACCGATCCCGCCTCGTACCCCGCGTCATCCCCGCGATGGGCCTCATCGGCGCCCCCCTGCTCCTGTTCTCCACGACCGCCGTGCTGTTCGGCCTCTACGCCCAGGTCTCCGCGCCCTCCGCCATCGCGGGCTTCCCGATCTTCCTCTGGGAGGGGTCGCTCGGTGTCTGGTTGATCGTCAAGGGCTTCAAACCCTCCCCCATCGCAGCCGATGGGGTCACCGCCGGTTAGGCGACCTGCCACCTGATCGTCCGATGGGAACGACGCGATGCCGCTCACCCGGCATCGCTCCGTTCACATTCGCGGCGGAACCCAGAAAGGACGGCTCGGTTATGACCACCCGAAGAATCGCTGTTGTGGTCGGAGCCTTGTTCATCGTGCAGATGGTCTCGGCCATGATCGGCACCACACTCACCCAGGCGTTCGTCGACGGTGATCCCGACAGGACGGCGCTGACGGCGGGCGTCGCGCTCATGATGTGCTCGGGCCTCGCCGTGGTGGGAATCGGCCTCCTCATGTACCAGGTCCTGAAGGACTTCAACAAGAAGCTGGCCCTCTGGTACCCCATATTGAGGATCGCCGAGTTCGCGGTCTCCGCCGTCTGCGGCTTCTACCTGCTGTCCCAGCTGCAACCCGTCCCCGACGCGATGCTGTGGATATACGTACCCACCGCCATCGGCGGCCTCGTGTTCACCTACCTGCTCCTCGTCTCACGAATCGTCCCCCGGCCCATCGCCGTCCTCGGCCTCGTCGGCTACGCCCTCCTCCTGCTGGGAGTGCCCCTGGACCTCCTCGGCGTCCTGAACATGGACGCGGGCCTCGGCATGATCCTTCTCGCCCCCGGCGGCCTGTTCGAACTCCTGGTCCTCCCCATCTGGCTCTTCGCCAAGGGCTTCACCTCCCCCCAGCCGTCTCCGCCCGCACGGCTTCGCGCGGCGTAGCCGCCCTACCTGCCTCCTGCTCGATCACCAGAGCCAGATCCAATTCCGGGCGGCTGCGGCCGAATCCGGGAAAGGCTGTCATTTCGGGCTGAGGCAGCCCGGCGACCATCGAGCAGCGTCAACAACGAGATATACGGAGGAAAAAAGGCGTCGATCGCCGATTGTGACTCTGAGGGACGGAAGGCAAGCCTCTATAAGAATAGGCGCCGGGGCTTTCTCGAATTGGACTCGCCCGATTCGAAGAAATGTCGGGATTTCGGGGCAGTGGGACGTTCACGGGGGAGAAATGCCCAAGTTTCCTAATGTTGTCGCGTTCCTAGCGATCAGCGCCGCATTGGCCGGCGGGGCCGTACCTTTGGCCACTCCCGCCATCGCCGCACCCGCCGGGGGCGCCGGCGTGACCGGTCTCGGTGTCGATCGCGGTGCGGCAGCCCAGAAATCGGGCCCGCCGATCACCTCGCCAGCGGCGTCGGATGATCAGACCGCCGCGGCCATGCTGGAGTACCTGCGGGATCTGGCCGCGAAGAAAGAGTTCACCGGCTCGGTGCTGGCGGTACGACGCGGCGTGGTGCTGGCGCGTTTCGCCGCCGGTGAGGCCGACGAGGAGAACCACATCCCCAACACGCCGGACACCGTCTACCGGATCGCCTCGGTCACCAAGCAGTTCACCTCGATGCTCGTGCTGAAGCTGCGCGACCGTGGGCTGCTCGGCCTGAACGACCCGATCTGCCCGTACCTCGTCCCCTCGTACATCAAGGCGTGCCCGAAGGCGTGGCGTCCCATCACGATCCGCGAGATCATCACTCACACCTCCGGCATCCCCGACATCCAGGAACAGCCCGACTTCTTCGAAAAACTCTCCCAACCGACCACGACCCGGAGGCTCATCCAGCGGTTCGTGCACAAGCCGCTGGACTTCAAGCCCGGCACCTGCTGGAAGTACAGCAATTCCGGCTACATCCTGGCCGGGGCGATCATCCAGGACGTGACGCACAAGCCGTACGGCACCGTCCTGCACAAGTTGATCACCGGCCCGCTCCAGCTCCGGAACACCGGCTACAGCAGGGGCAACCCGCCCCCCGGTTACGCGAAGGGCTACTTCGCGCTCGGCACACCGGCCCCGCCCACCAGCGGCTCCCAGGCGTTCTCCGCGACCGGCATCTACTCCACCGTCGACGACATCGTCCGCTGGGACCGGGCGTTCGGCTCGTACAAGGTCGCCCCCCGCCCCACCGTCAAGCAGGCATTCACACCCCAGGCGGAATGCCCCCCCAGCGGCTGCCTCAACCTGCCGTCCACCTCCTACGCCTTCGGCTGGATAGTCGACCGCCTGGAAGGCCACCGCCTCCGCTACCACCCCGGCCTCCTCCAGGGCTACGCGGCAAGCAACATGTACCTCCCCGACGACGACATCGAGGTCGCCGTCCTCAGCAACGTGGAGAACACCAACACCAACGGCATCGCCCGCACCCTCGCCACAATGGCCCTCGACTCCTCCGCCTGCGCCGACTGAGTCCCCACCTCGTGGCTTTGAAGCGACGGACATGGCATCGGCCGCCGAGTGGACTGCTCACCTCCTGAGGCGGCCGGTGCTGTATCCGTGCTGGTGTGCAGATCGCGCGATCGCTTTTACGCGTTCTCGTTCGCCGCCTTTTCGATGAGTGCCACGGTCGGGCCCGGGCGTGAGACGAACACCAGGTGTGAGGCGCCCTCGACCACCTGGAACTTCGCGCCGGAGCGCTGGGCCATGAACTCCTGCGCCGCCGGGGGGATGATCCGGTCGGCGCCGCTGATCAGGTTGTAGTTCGGGATCGTGTGCCAGGCCTGCGGGCCGGCGGCGGGCTCGCCGAGGGCGGCGCCGGTGGCCGGGCGTTGCGTGATCGCGAAGAGCGCGGCTTCCTCGGCGGGCACGTCCCCCGCGAAATTGGGCTGGAACACCCGCGGGTCGATGTAGAGGTCGACCTGCCCGCCCGGCAGCGGCACGGGTTTGAGGGACTCGCCCACGGTGCTGCCCGGGAACTTCTCGACCAGCTGCTGGACGCTCTCGCCCGTCTCCGGCACGAACGCCGCCAGGTAGACCAGCGCCTTCACCTCGGGGTTCCCGGTGGCGGCGGAGGAGATGACGGCGCCGCCGTATGAGTGTCCGACCAGCACGATCGGTCCCTCGATGCTGTCCAGCAGCGCCTTGACCTGCTCCGCGTCGGAGGAGAGCCCCCGAAGCGGATTCGGCGCGGCGACGACTGGATAGCCGTCGGCGACGAGCCGCTTGACGATGCCGGTGAAGCCGCTGCTGTCCGCGAAGGCTCCGTGCACGAGCACGATCGTCGGTCTCTTGTGTGCCATGTTTCCACCTCTCACGACGTGATAGCGGAAAACTACGGCAGCGCACTGAACGGGGAATGGACGTGACGAGCGCCGTTCCGCGCGGGGATTCCCAGATCGTTCCGTCCGCGTCAAGTCGGCTCTGCCAACGTGACCCCTGGAGGGCGGACGAGCCAGGGGGCGTGGATGGTCGCGTACGAGGAAGCCGATGTCGTGGTGATCGGTTCGGGTATGGGTGGTCTCGCGGCGGCCCGTACGATCGCGCAGTTCGGCGGGAAACGGGTTCTCGTCCTCGAGCAGCACTACACGCTCGGCGGGATGACACATGAGTTCTCCCGGGCCGGGCGCTACCAGTTCGGCACCGGGCTGCACTACATCAGCGCGAACGCCGGTCCGTTCCTCGAGTTCATGACGGACGGGCGCGTGCAGCTCTCGCCGCTGCCGGACGACTACGACGTCCTGCACTTCCCGGGGTTCGATTTCGCCGTCCCCGCCACGAAGGAACGGTTCCGGGCCCGTCTCGCGGAACGGTTCCCGGCCGAGGCCGACGCCATCGACGGCTTCTTCCGGACCACGCGCCGGGCCATGTCCGGGCTCGCGGCGCGCAACGTCCTCTCGTCCTTCCCCGCCGGCGTACGGAAAATGGGTTCGCCCGTCGTCGAGCGGCTCTTCCCGTCCACGTACCGATCGTTGAAGGATCAGGTCTCCCGCAGCGTCCGCGACCCGCGTCTGCGCGCCGTTCTCACCGCGAGGTGGGGTCTCTACGGCACTCCGCCCGCGTCGAGCGCGTTCGGCTACCACGCCGCGGTCCCGCTGACCTTCTTCATGGAAGGGACGGCGCACCCCGTGGGCGGGCCCAAGGAACTCAGCCGGATCATCCTGGAGATCCTCGAACGGTACGGCGTACTGCTGCGCCCCCGGCAACGGGTCAACGAGATCGTCGTCGAGCGGGGCAAGGTGACCGGTGTCGACGTCGAGGACACCGCGACCGGCCGGCGCTACCGCGTACGGACGAACACCGTCGTCTCGGCGGCCGGGGTGCGCAACACGTACGCCCTGATCGGGAGGAGCCGGGAACTCGCGGACCTGCCGGGGGAACCGTCGGCGGTCATGCTGTTCCTCGGGATGGACCGGTCGCCGGCCGCGTTCGGGATACGCGGGGAGAACCACTGGTTCATGCCGGACCTCGACGACCACGACGGCTTCCATCGCCCACCCGGGGAAGGCACGCTGTACGTCTCGTTCGCCTCGCTTAACAACCCGGCCGCACGGTTCCACACGGTGGAGGTGCTGGAACTCGTCGACCCCGGCGTGGTCGGCCAGTGGCGCGGGATCCCCGAGGAGGAGCGGCCGGAAAGCTACCACAAGCTCAAGGACGACCTGACCAGGCGGTTGATCGCCCGCCTGGAGGAACGATGGCCCGGCTTCCGGGAGGCGATCGCGTTCGCCGAGCTCGCGACGCCGCTGTCGTTCGAGACCTATCAGCACAGCGTTCTCGGCTCCTTCTACGGTCTCGCGGCGACTCCCCAGCGGCTGCGGTCACCGCGGGCGGGATGCCGCACGCCCGTCAAAGGCCTCTTCGTGGCCGGGCAGGACGCGTGGGGCTCCGGCGTGGTCGGGGCGCTGGCCGGAGGTCTGATGGCCGCGAACGCGGTGCTCAGGCCGCGGCAGCTCGGCACGATGTGGCGAGCCGTGCGCTCCGGCGGAACGCTCCCGGACCCGGCCACGCCCTGGCACGGATACCTGCGGGTTGCCGCGATCGAGACGCTGACCCCGACGGTCCGGCGGATCCGCCTCGAAGCCCTGGACACCGGCGCGATGCCGTTCTCGTTCACCGCCGGGCAGTACCTGAAGGCCGACCTGCCCGTCGCCGTCGAGCCGATCGAACGCTCGTACTCGATCTGTAGTGGCCCCGGGGAGAACGGCTTCGCCGAGATCGCGGTCAAGCACGAGCCCGACGGCCTCGGCTCGACCTTCCTGCACAGAGAACTGGCGGTCGGCCAGGCGTTGCGGGTGAGCGGCCCGCACGGCGAGTTCACCTGCGATCCCGCACACGACCTCACCGCCGGGACGTTGCTGCTGATCGCCGGGGGCGTGGGGATCACGCCACTGATGAGTGTGCTGGCCGCGGCCGCCGACGCCGGTCACACCGGGCGGATCGTTTTGCTGGCCAGTTTCCGGACCGAGGACGAGGTCGCCTTCCGGCCGGAGATCGAGGCGCTGCGGGACCGCCTGCCGGGGCTCCAGGTGTCGATCTTCGTGACCGCGCGGAAAGGCCGGATCGGCGTCGACGTGCTCCGCGCGTACATCGAGGACGTCTACCGGGTCCACCTCTGCGGACCGGCGTCGATGATGCAGGACCTGATCGGTCACCTGACGGAACTGCGGGTACCGCGCGCGGCCATCCACACCGAGGCGTTCGTGTCCGGCCGGAGCAAGGAGACCCGCCGGGAGAAGGCGCACGCCATCGCCCTGGCCGCCGCGGCCGCCGGGGTTACCGAGTTCACCGTCGGCATGGCCGGCGGCGCGCCCTCGTTCACCTGCCACCCCGGGCAGTCGGTCCTCGACGCCGCCAACGCCGCCGGCGTCCCGCTCCCCCAGTCGTGCGGCGAAGGCGCCTGCGGAACCTGCCGAGTACGGGTCCTCTCCGGCGCCTACGAGACCGACACCCGGGGGATGTTCTCCGGCGACGAGCTGGCCGCGGGCTGGCGGCTGGCCTGCCAGACCCTGCCCACCGAGGACCTGATGATCATCCCTTGAGCGACGGGCCGCCAATCCTACGCTGAGCCAGGCGGAGAAACAGCTCCTCAACGAGGCTGTGGCGCTGGCCGGTTCCCTGCATCTCGCGGCCGGCGGTGCAGGGCCGGAGGGTGTCACCGCCGAGGCGGCTTGCGGTACGTGACCGGTTTGTCGCCCTTCCCGGGGAACGCCATGATCAGCAGACGTTGGCCACCCCCTCGCTCTCCCTTCCACTTGAACCAGTCGTAGTGCACGCGGATCCGGTAGTGCCCCGCCCGGCCGTTGAGCGACAGGTCGGGGAATTCGGTTCCGCTCAGATCGTCCCTGAGCACGATGCCGCCGGTGGGGCTCTGGTAGCCGACCTCGGCGACGTGGTCCCAGCCTTTGGTCTCCACCGGCGGGCGGCGGGTGTAGGTCTCCAGGGTGACGCAGAGCTCGTAGTCGGAGTGCGTCAGGATCGTCAGGTGGCCGGGGCGGGCGGCCACCAGACCGTTGTCCTGAGCCTTGTCGAGCAGGCCGTCCTCGTACGGGTCGCTGTCGTCCCCGGTCGGCTCGTACGCCTCCACGACCCCGTAGTCCGTCCACTGGGGTTCCTTCATCCGGATCGCCTTGACCGGTTCGATGAGCGGACGGTGGGCCGGCCTCGAATCGCACATGCGCTGCGCGTCGGCCTCCCACTCCCGCATGTCCCGGTCCTGTGCGGCGGCCGCGGCCTTGACCGCGGCGCCGGCGCCGGGGCAGATCTCCGCGAGGGGGTGGGTCAGAGCGTCGCGCGTCAGTCCCAGTGCCGTCCGGAGGTGGGCGACCTCCTGAGGATCGTTGCGGGTGTAGATGCCGCACAGCCAGCGGGCGTGGTCGAGGACCATGGCGTCAGGCGTGGTGGCGGCGAGTTTGATCACGTTCGCCTGCCGGAGGGAGCACACGAGTCGCTGGTTCCGGGTGAGCTTCGGCCCCTCGGCTTCCCATTCCTCGCGCGGGGCGCAGTCTTCGGCCGCGGTGACCGGCCCGCGGACCAGGTCCGCCACGGGCACGAACGCCAGCGCGACCAGCGTGGCGACCTGGGCCAGGACGAGCATACGGCGGCGCGAGCGCCGGGCCAGCGGGGTCGGGTACACGAACGGCAGGAGCAGGGCGGAGGCGAGCAAGGCCGCGCTGTACCACGCCGGTGAGATGCCGATGAAGATCTCACCGCCGTGCTTCTCGGTGAACAGGCTCTCCGGGTAGATCTGCGTGCCTTCGTAGAAGCCGCCGAAGTCCTCCGGCACGGGCGTCGCCGTGAGCGCGCTGACGAAGCCCACGGCCGCGGCGACGATCAGCGCCACCGTCGTGAACCGAAGGATGCCGCGGGTCCGGCGCAGGACAGCGGCCAGGATCAGCAGCGCGGGACCGCCGACGCCGACGAAGACGTCCAGGACGAGCCAGGTCAGAGCGTTCCCGCTCCCCCCGTCCACGCGGACGAACTGCTCGATCACGCCTCTGGGGCCGATCCAGTGGTACCTGCCGTACGCGATGTTGACGGCGGCGGGGACCAGCGGCAGCGCCACGGCGACGGCGGCCAACGGCCACCACCGGGCCGCCGGCCGCTCCGGCACGTGTCCCGCGTCCGGCCGCGGAAGGGGGCCCGACAGCTCGTGGGCGGTCCTGGCATTCCAGACCAGCCCGAAGACACTGGCAGCACCGAGGAGCGTGTAAACCGTGAGGATGCTGGGAAACCCGCCGCCACCGAACGAGACCATCCCGGCGGGCTGGAGAACCGACACCACCTGAGCGATGACGCCTGTCCCTACGGTCACCACGCTCCAGCGGCCATCCTTGGCCTGAGCGATGAGGATCGACACCGACCACGCCAGCCAGACGTAGCCGTACCCTCCGGCCAGGGTCAAGATCCGCTCGACGGAGTGCAGGTCGAGCAGCTCGGCGATCTCCTCCCCGAGGCTGCTCACAGCGGCGATGGTCCCGACGACGAGGGAGAACAGCCGCAGCCTGCGCGAGACGGTGTCCCGAAGCACCAGGAAGAACAGCCAGACGATGGCCAGTTGGACACACCCGGAGGCGATTCCCGTCACCGACCAGACCCAGTAGATCTCCCAGGCGCGCACCAGCGGAATGCTGACGATGCTGACCAGGCTGTAGCCGACGCCGAGATACAGGGCGAGCCGCAGCAACCCGACCTTCCTGCCCCGCCGCGTCAGCTCGCCCCTGACGCGCCCCCGCAGCACCTGCCACAGGGCCCACGCCTGAAGCGCTCCGATAAGGATCAGGACGACCGTCAGCCCCCACGACACGGTGAGGGTTTCTTCACCGGACCCGAGAAACCAGTCCATGTCGGAGTCATGAGTGACGATCGTCCAGAGGAGATCACTCTTGGCGGTGGTCAGCGCGAGGACACCCAGCACGGCGACCACGGCGAGGTAGCCGAGCGCGATCAGGGTAGCGATCCTGCCGAAACGGTAGCGACGCATAGCCATCTCATCTGGGGTGAAGCCGTCAAAGCGCCTAACCCTAGCGAGTCACCGAGAAGTTGGGCGCCCATTCCTACTACCTGGGCGCCGCTCCACTGTTCCGCCCCGGTGGCTACCGGTGGGACGGCACCACCTGGTATCGCCCACACAGCCGCAGCCTCGCTCAGCCTGATGAAACTTTCTGCCCCGAACTCACCGCAGACCAGCTCCTCAGCCTCACCTGATCGATCTCGGAAGCACCCTCGGCATGCTGGACCATCCCGCCGCCGCGCTGCTCGCCACCCAGGAGGGGGCATCCGTCGCAACCTGGCCCCACCGATCCCGATGGACATCGGCCCTGCTGGCGGGCTGACTGACCGTTTGACAGCTCAGCGCAGTCACCCCAACACTTTCGCCATCGGCCCGAAATTTTCGACCCACTACCGGCGATCCGGGTAACCCCGCCGCGACACGGTCCGCCGGCCGCCGACCGCACGACTACAGGCCGACCCCGCCGTGTCCCACGACTCCGACGTGGCGGTGGGCCGTCCCCTGGCCGCCATCGGCCCCGCCGGGCGAGTCACGCCACCTGGCCCGCGCCGAAGTTTACGAGGAGGAAGCACGCCCATGAACGACGCTCCTGCCCACCCGAAGCGCCGCGGACGCGGCCCCAGCAGGCTGCTGCTCATCGGCCGCGCCTGCGTGCTGACCCTGGTAGCGGTCACGATGATGCTGCCGGGCACCGCCGACGCCGCCGTGACGACCAACCAGACCGGCACCAACAACGGCTACTTCTTCTCGTTCTGGACCGACAGCCAGGGCACGGTCTCCATGGAGCTGGGGTCCGGCGGCAACTACAGCACCTCGTGGCGCAACACCAACAACTTCGTCGCCGGCAAGGGCTGGAAGCCCGGCACCCGCAGGACCGTGACCTACTCGGGCAGCTTCAACCCCTCCGGCAACGCGTACCTGACGCTGTACGGCTGGACCAGAAGCCCGCTGGTGGAGTACTACATCGTCGACAACTGGGGCACCTACCGGCCCACGGGCACCTTCAAGGGCACGGTCACCAGCGACGGCGGCACCTACGACGTCTACATGACGACCCGGTACAACGCCCCCTCCATCGACGGCAACCAGACGTTCAACCAGTACTGGAGTGTCCGGCAGCAGAAGAAGACCGGCGGCACCATCACCGCGGGCAACCACTTCGACGCGTGGGCCCGTTACGGGATGAGCCTGGGCAACCACGACTACCAGATCATGGCCACCGAGGGCTACCAGAGCAGCGGCAGCTCCAACATCACGGTGGGCGGCTCCACCCCCAGCCCCACCCCCACGCCCACTCCGACCCTCACCTCCAGCCCGTCGCCTTCGGTCACACCCACGTCCGGAGGCGGCCCCTGCCGCGTGTCCTACGTCAAGAACGAGTGGAACAACGGCTTCACCGCCACCGTCACGGTCACCAACTCCGGTAGCAGCGCCATCAACGGCTGGACCCTGACCTGGCCCTTCTCCAGCGGCCAGCAGATCACCAGCTCCTGGAACGCCACCGTCACCCAGAGCGGCTCGTCGGTCACGGCCCGCAACGTCGCTTACAACGGCTCCCTGGCCCCCGGCGCCAACACCTCCTTCGGCTTCCAGGGCACCCACACCGGCAACAACCCCAACCCCACCTCCTTCACCCTCAACGGCTCGGCCTGCACCGCCGGCTGACCGCGATAGCACTGGGAGCGGGCACCAGGTGGTGCCCGCTCCCTTCGTGTCCGCGTCTGTCGAGCGTCGCGAGCGCGTCCCCCGGCACGGCGATGGGGCGGCCGGCCACCGGCATTTCCGCGTACCGAAACGGGAACCGTTACGTGGGCTCGTTCCGATGATGGGGTGTGAGCGCCGTACCTGAGCCCAGCGACGCGGAGCTGCTGGCCGCGACCACGGCCGGCGACCGCGCCGCGTTCGAGGCGCTGTACCGGCGCTACGGGCCGTGGCTGGCGGTCCGGCTGCGGTACCGGTGCCCGGACGCCGCCCTGGTGGACGACGCGGTGCAGGAGACGTTCCTGGCGGTATGGCGTGGTTCGGCAAGGTATCGGGAGAACGGTGACGTCGCCGGCTGGCTGTGGCAGATCGGCTTCCGGCGGCTGGTCGACGCGATCCGCGGGCAACGCTCCCGGGACAGGCTGCTGCGGCTGCTGGCCGGTCGCCGCCGGCGCACCGCTCCCTCGGCGGAGGAGGAGCTACTGCTCGGGGTGGAGTACGGCGACCTGGCCGGAGCGCTGACCCGCCTGTCCCCGGAGCTGCGCGCCGTCATGCAGGCCACGGTGCTGGACGGGCTGAGCACGCACGAGGCGGCCGCGCTGCTGGGTATCCCGGTGGGCACCGTCAAGACCCGGGCGATGCGAGCGCGGCGGCAACTACGCGAGCACCTGACATGACGACGCCGGGAGGTGGGCGATGAGCGCCGATGACTGGCACGTCTCGGACGATGACCTGCGGGCCTACGCCGACGGCGCGGCGCGGCCGCCGTGGCTGTGGTCGACCGAGGCGCACCTCGGGACCTGCCCGCGCTGCCGCCGACGGCTGGCCCGGCGCGCCGACCCGGCCGCGGTCCGCGCCGGCTGGGCACGGCTGGACGCCGAACTGGACGCACCCCGGCCCGGCCCCGTCGAAGCGCTCCTGGTGCGGCTGGGTGTGGCGGCGCACACCGCACGGCTGCTGGCCTGCACGCCGGGGCTGCGCAGCTCGTGGCTCGCCGCGGTGGGCCTCACCTTGGCGGTCACCACCGGCGCCGCGCACCTGGCCCGGTCGATGACGGTGCCGATCCCGCTGCTGGCGATCGCCCCGCTGCTCCCGCTGATCGGCGTGGCGATCTCGTTCGGCCCGCGCGTGGACCCCAGTCACGAGCTGGCCGTCGTCGCGCCGTTGCACACCTTCCGCCTGCTGTTGCTGCGCTGCGCGGCGGTGCTGTCCACGACCACGGCGCTGACCGGCGTGGCCAGCGTCGCGGTGCCGGCGTACGGCGCGGTGGTGCTCGGCTGGCTCGCGCCGTCGCTGGCGTTGACCTTGCTGAGCCTGGCCCTGATGCCCCGGTTGGGCCCGGTCACGGCGCCGCTCGCCGTGGGATTCGGCTGGCTGGCGCTGCTGGGGGCCACCGTGCATGGAACCACCGGCGAGTCGGTCCTGTTCACCGCGCCAGGCCAGGCCGGGCTCGCGGCCGGTGCCGCGGTGGCGGCGATGGCCCTGTGGAAGGTCCGCACCGCCTTCGACACCACCCACCACCTGGGCCGCGTCGCCGGCCCGAGCACGAGGAGGACGATGTGACGACGGTGCGGGCCGAGGGACTGTCACTGCGGTTCGGACGTACGGCAGCACTGGAGGACGTGTCGTTCACGCTGCACGACGGGGTCACCGGGCTGCTCGGGCCGAACGGCGCGGGCAAGACCACGCTGCTGCGCATCCTGGCCACCGCGATCCCGGCGGACGCCGGGCGGTTGCGCATCCTCGGCGCGGACCCACGTGGCGCCGCCGGGCGGCTGGCGGTCCGGCGCCGCCTCGGGTACCTGCCGCAGAACCCCGGCTTCCACCAGCACTTCACCGCGTTCGAGTTCGTCGACTACATCGCGATCCTCAAGGAGATCGTGGACGGCCGGCACGACGAAGTACGCCGAGTGCTGCACGCGGCCGGCCTGGACGACCAGCGTGGCAAGAAGATCAAAACCCTGTCCGGGGGGATGCGCCAGCGCGTCGGGCTTGCCGCGGCACTGCTCGGCGACCCGGCACTGGTGATCCTCGACGAGCCCACCGTCGGCCTGGATCCCGAGCAGCGGCTGCGGTTCCGCGAGCTCATCGCGCATACCGGCGAGGGCCGTACCGTGCTGCTGTCCACCCACCAGACCGAGGACGTGGCCACCGTATGCCAGCGCGTCATCGTCCTGAACCAGGGCCGGATCCGGTTCGAGGGCGAGCCGGTGGCGCTGGCCGGCGTGGCGCGCGACCGGGTGTGGACGAGCCCGGCCCGCGCGGACGGCGCGCTCGCCGCGTGGCGCACCGGCAACGGTGACTACCACAACATCGGCGACCCGCCGCCTGACGCGCGGCTGGTCGACCCGAGCATCGAGGACGGTTACCTGATGCTGCTCGACTCCGCGAGCCTCGATGGACGTGCGGCATGACCGTCGTGCTGACCGAGGCACCCGGCACCCCGGCGGCCGACGCCACGGCGCCGCGCCGGGCCGTCCTGGCCCTGGCCCGGGTGGAGTCGGTACGGATGCTCCGGCACCCGGTGACCCTCGCCGCGACCCTCTTGCTGGCCGGCAGCTGGGTGTCCGCCTGGTTCGCGATCGGGACCACCCGCTATCCCGTGCTGCAGGAACTCGACCGCGACAGCGCGATAGGCATGATGATCCTGCTCGGCGGCGCGGCGCTGATCGTCGGCAACCTCGCCGTGCTGCGGGCACGGCGCGACGGCACCACGGGCCTGAGCCAGGTGCTCGTCCTGCCGGACCACGCGCGTACCCTCGCGCACCTGCTCGCCGTGCTCCCACTGGCCCTGGCCGGCGCCGTCCTGATCGTCGCCCGCATGGCGGTCCTCGCGATCTGCGCTCCGGCCGCGGGCCACCCGAACCCGTACGAACTCGCGATCGGGCCGGCCACCGTCCTGCTGCTCGGCGCGCTCGGCGTACTGCTGGGCCGGCTCACCCGGTCGGCGGTCCTCGCGCCCCTGGCACTGCTGGTCCTGCTCACCGGCCTCGTCGTCCTCGAACCGCTCTTCCACGGCGGAAAGGCCCTGTGGCTGGCACCGCAGGGCGGACCGGCCCACGAGATGCCCACGCCGGTATCCCTGATGGCCCGTCCGGCCGCGGCCCACCTCGGGTATCTCCTCGGCCTGACCGGGCTGCTGGCCGCCGCCGCCGTGCTGCGCGCCGGTGCCCGTGGCGTCCGGGTGGCCGTGGCCGGGGCGGTGGCGCTGGCCTGCACGGTGGCGGGCGGTACGGCACAGCTGTCCCCGCCGAGTGCCGCCGTCGCCGCCGGACGGGCCGCGGTCATGAAACACCCGTCCAAGCACGAGACCTGCCAGGAGCTCGGACACGTCACCTACTGCGCCTTCGCGGGATTCACCCGCTGGATCCCGGCGTGGAACACGGTCGTACAGGCCGTCGTGGCCCAGGTACCCGCTACGGCCCGGTCCACCCGGCTGACCGTCCGGCAACGCGTCGTGGTCCTGGCCTTCGACCGCGGGACCGGGCCGGCGGAGCTGCTCGCCGCGTGGCAGGCGGACGACGCCGCCGCCGGAACCCCCCGGGCGGTCGGCGTCGGCACCCAATGGGGTGACGGCCGCGCCACCGCCGACCTCGCCGCGCAGGTCGCGTACCGGCTGGTCACCGGCCGGACCGGCGCGGCACGCGCCGGGGAACTCGGCGGCACCACCGTCTGCGGCGGCGCGGGCGTACTCGTCGTCTGGCTCACCGGGCAGACCGGCGCACAGGCCAAAACCGGGCTGCGCCTGCTCGCCGAGGAGGCGCGCGGTGAACGAGACGGCGTCTCGTTCTACGAGACGCAGCTGTTCCCCACCGTCCACGTACCGGCGGCCGAACTCACGGTGGCGACGCACGCGCTGGCCCGCCCCCACGCCGACATCGCCGCCCGCGTCCGGCGATCCTGGGTCACGCTGACCGCACCCGGCACCACCGCCGCGCAGGCCGCGCGGATCCTCGGCGTACCCGCCCCGGCCACGAGCACAGCCTGCTGATGAACCCCCGGGCCCTCTACCCCCTGCTGCGGTCCACCGCGCACGCCGTCACGTGGCGGCCGATGGTGGCCGGTGCCGCCCTGGGACCGGTCATCCTGCTCATACCCGGAGCGCTGACCGAACGGCTGACCGGCACCCACCTGACCACACTGGCCCGCGTCGCGGCGATCTGCGTCGCGCTCGGCACGGCGTTCCTCCTCGACGACCCCGCCACCCGCAGCACCCCCGCCGTGCCGACCCCGCGCCTGGCCCGCAACCTGATCCGGGTCACTCTGGCCGTACCGGTCGTCGCGCTGTGGTGGACGCTCACTCTCGGCCTCGCCACGTCGACCGGCCACCCCGCCGCCGAACACCTGCCCGTCGCCGCGTTGACCCTGGAGGCCGCGGCCCTGCTGGCCGCCGCCCTCGCCCTGGCCGCCGTCGCGCAACGCCGCACCGCCGACGGGAACACCGGCGTCATCGCGGCACCGGCCGTGCTGCTGCTCGCGACCGTCGCCTGGCTCCTGCCGCACCCGGCGGCACTGATCCTCCCGCCTGCCGACCCGCAATGGACGGCGTCGCACCACCGCTGGACCGCCGTCCTCGCGACCGCGCTCGTGACGTTCCTGTGGGCCGGCCGTGAGCGGGAACGGCGGCGCGGATGGCGGCTCACCGTCATCGCCGCTCTGGTGCCGCTGGTAGGCGGGGCCATGATGTTCGCCTTCCGCGGTGCCGGTGACCAGCCCACCGCGCCGCCGCCGGGGGTCGTCGGCACCGCAGCGCACGCGTGGAGGCAGATCGTGCCGCGAGGCGACTGCCGGTGCGCCGACGGCAGCAGGTTCTCCTTCTGGGAGCGGCAGGCCGATCCGACCAGGGTCGTGCTGTTCCTGAACGGCGGGGGCGTCTGCTGGGACGCCGAGATGTGCGCCTTCACCAGCACCGGCCAGCCGGGCGAGAACGAGTTCTACGACTGGAACGACCAAGGCGGCGAGAGACCGTACGACCAACAGTCCGGCTTCTTCGACCTGACCCGCGCCGACAACCCGTTCGCCGGATACTCGATCATCTTCCTGACCTCCTGCACCGGCGACGCGCACCTGGGCGACGTCGCCCAGAAGTACTCACCGGCCCTGACCGTCCAGCACCGCGGCTACGTCAACGGCACCGCGGCCCTCGACCACCTGGCCACGCACTATCCGAGCGCCGCTCAGGTCGTCGTCATAGGCAAGACCGCGGGTTCGATCGCCGCCCCCCTCTACGGTGGCCTGGTCACCGACCGACTCCCGCACGCCAAGGTCACGGTGTTCGCCGCACAGTCCGGCGCCTGGCCCGACAACCCCGACTTCAACACCAAGATCCTCGGCAAGGCATGGGGCGCCTACGACGCCGTCCCCGCATGGGCCGTCGACGGCGTCACCGTCCACGACTGGAGCATCCCCCGTTTCTGGATCCAAGCCGCCCACCATGCCCCCCGGCTCGTCCTGTCCCGCTTCGACCACGCCTTCGACCCCGCCGCCACAGCAGAGGTGACCCAATGGCTGCCCGGAACCCCCCCGAACCTCCTGGCCGTCCTCAACACCAACGAAGCCGCGATCGAAACCGCCGGCGTGACTCTCCACAGCTACACAGCCCCCGGCAACGGCCACGGCCTCTTCGAGTTCGACACCTTCTACACCCTCAAGGTCCAAGACACCCGCCTGACCGACTGGCTCAAACAACTCACAACCAACCATCCCCCCGACGACGTCCACTGCGACAAATGCCACCAATGACAATCTGAAACTGAACCGCGCCGGGATCGCTGGAGGCTTCGATGTGCCCCAGCCTCGGTGGGGTTGTCTTAGCCGGACCATCTACGTCTGGCTGCGTAAAGAGCGCATCGACACCAGTCCGGAACCCGGTCCGACCTTCCCACTCACATCCCAGGGGCCTCTGCGGGGAGCTTGGTCTCGTGGTCGGTCTCGGCCGCGCTCAGGTTCGTCTTGGTCACGTTCGCACCCGTCAGGTCCGCGCCCTTGAGGTTCACGTCCTTCAGGTCCGCCCCACGTAGGTCCGCCCCGCGTAGGCTCGCTCCACTCAGGTTCGCGTGGCGCAGGTCTGCCCCGCGCAGGTTGGCGCTGAACAGGTCCACACCGCTCAGGTTCGCCCAGCTCAGGTTCGCCTGAGTCAGGTCCGCCTTGAACAGGTCCACTCCACGCAGGTCCGCGGCGTTCAGGTTCGCCTCGCTGAGGTCTGCCATGAACAGGACCGCGTGGGGCAAGTCCGCATGCTCCAGATACGCCTTGTGCAGATTGGCGCCGGACAGGTCCGTGTAGGCCAGGTTGGCCCCGTTCAGATGGGTCCCACTCAGGTCTGCCTGGGTCAGGATGGCCGTGCCGAGGTTCAGGCCGCTCAGATCCGCGCCTGGTACACGAATATGCGCCAAGTCGCAGCCGCAGGCCCATTCGTGTCCCAGCTCGATGCTCGGCGCGTCGTAGACGCTGCCGAGTACGGTCAGAGCCATCTGTACGTCTGTGACAGG
Organism: Sphaerisporangium aureirubrum; assembly: GCF_042658925.1. Taxonomy (NCBI): domain Bacteria; kingdom Bacillati; phylum Actinomycetota; class Actinomycetes; order Streptosporangiales; family Streptosporangiaceae; genus Sphaerisporangium; species Sphaerisporangium aureirubrum. The sequence continues at coordinate 3,410 of NZ_JBHSRF010000005.1, read as the reverse complement.
CTGCCCGAGCGACGGGAGCTTCGACATCGAATGGTGCTCGCGTATGTATGCGGCCATGACATTGACGGTCGTCACGCGATCTCGTTGAGAATTCCGCGCCAGACGTCGCAGCGTGTGGATCGCGTCCAGGCGGACCTCGATCTTCGCGGAACTGAGCTGCTCCACGGCCTTGGTGTACCTGTTGGCGCTCTCTCCTTGTTGCGAGGTCCTCGTAGACCTGGCGTCGGCGTAGACCAGACCCCCTGCCGCCAGCAGCAACCCGAGGACGAGGCCCCAGGTGCTCATCCGCCGAAGAAGAGTCCCCGGTTCGGGGATGAGCGCGTCGAAGGATTCCTCAGACAGGCGGGCTTCGATCTCCCCCGGCACGAGTGGCCGCAGGCCGCGGCGTTGACGCAGTCCGCCTGCGAACCAGCAACCGACGCCGATCAGGAGGGCGACGGCCGCGAGAGTGGTGAGCGCCACGGAAGGGAGATCCGCTGTGGAGTACGGCGGCACCATGTAGCGGGGAAGCCGATCCAGGATCGGACGCCACCAGGCGGAGTCGGGTGCGCCGGCGAGCAGGTAGAAGGCCACGGTGGCGATGACGACGATGACGACCACGCTGACCGACCAGATCCAGGCCCGCCGCAGACGCGCTTGCCGTGATGTCACAGCAAACATTCGACCTGAAGGTGAATGCCGAATGTAAGCCGTTCGACGGAACTATCACTTTGGTGACTCGTCCGACTTCGGCTGTGAACAGGCGTGAGTGGCGCTGGGAACGTCCTCACGGACAGCGCTGGGCCGCCCATCCCACGCCCTGCCGGGTCAGATGTGGTGATGGCCGTCGCGCTTGATGTCTTCGGCGAATGTGCGCCACTCTTTGCCGGAAAAGATCAGTACTGGGCCTGAAGGGGTCTTGCTGTCGCGTATGGCCCGGGCGCCGTCTGCGAGCTGTGCTACCTCGACGCAGTTTTCGCTGTTTGCCGTGCTGTGAGACGACTTGCGCCAGGGGAGCGAGGACTGGGTGAGGTCCATGGGGGGTCCTGTCTACTTCAGGTGTCTGATCAGCTCTTCAATGTATGACACCGAGTCGACTGCGCTCAGGGCAGAGGCGCGGAGGTAGCCGTACATTTCGCGATAGTGGGCGACATCTTCGGGTTGCTCTAGGTACAGGTCGCCGGCGACTCCAATTCCGACGTAGACGATGCTTGGGTCGTCTTTCGGGGCGCGGTAGTTGAGGATCGTGAAGTTGCCCTCCATGCTGGCGTGTGCGCCTACGGCGTCGGGGAGTACCTGGAGGCTGATGTTGGGGGCCTCGGCGAGTTGGCGTAGGTGTTGCAGTTGGTCGCGCATGACGGTGTGGCCGCCTACGTGCTTGCGTAGGGCGGCTTCGTCGATGACCACCGCTAGGGAGGGTGGGTCCTCGCGGGTGAGGATTCGTTGGCGGGCCAGGCGGGCGGCGACTCGACGGGTGATTTCTTCCTCTCGTAGTACGCGGCCGCCTCTGAAGACGGCGGCTGCGTAGGCCTCGGTTTGGAGTAGGCCGGGAACTACTACGATCTCGAAGCTGTTGATCTCGGCTGCTTCCCATTCGAGCCCTACCAGGGCGCCGCCGAGGATGCCTTGGAATTCTTCCTCCCACCAGCCGCGGCGGTTGCTTTCGCGTACTAGCTGGGTCATGGCGGTTCGGGTGCGTTCGTCTTTGACGCCGTACAGATCCAGCATGTCCATTACGTCGCCGATGGTGGGCTTGCGCCACTCGTTGCGTTCGATGCGGGTCAGTTTGCTCGGCTGCCAGCCGAGTTGTTTCGCGGCTTCCTTGGAGTTCAGGCCTGCTGCGTCCCTGAACTGGAGTAGTGCCAGAGAAAGCCGACGGCGCCTGACCGTGGGGCTGTGCGACATGCGGGCTCCCATTGCCGTCTTACGGGACCAAAGGCGAAGAAATGCAGCCTAACAGACATTTGGGTATTGCTTGCTTTAGGTATTGCGCTTGACGGAATTTGCAAGTCACTATGGGTCTCGCCTTACACCACAGGGAGTGTACGACCGGTGACTCACGGCGTTCGGTGAACTGCGGGCTTTCGGTATCTCGATGAGATTCGGTGTGCTCGCTGGTGCGTCGTGCGACCGGACGGCATCAGAGCATCGACGCGGTGGCGATCTGGACGGCTTACCGGCGCTCGGTCGCTCACTCTCTGGGGATCCCCCGCTGTCCCTCCCCCACGTGGGGATCGTCAGGGAGACCGTATGACCGATTTCTTGGCCGTTTATCCCGGCCGCTGCTGGGACGTGCCCCACGCTCCAGAGGCTGTGGCCGAGACTCGTGCCCTTGTGCGCGCGGCCCTAACCGAGTGGGGGGTGCCCGCTCTGATCTCCGACGCCGAGTTGCTCGTGAGCGAGCTCGTCACCAACGCCCTGGTGCACGGCGCCGCACCGATCGTGCTGGCGCTGAACGTCATCGGGCCTGCGATGCTGGCCGGCACGGTGCATGACGGGGGTGGCGATCCCCTGTGCCTACGTGCGTCCAGCCCTGACGACACCGGTGGACGGGGGCTCGCGATCATCCGCGCTCTGGCCACCAGTTGGGGGGTGTGGCCTGAACCGGGTGGCAAGCCCGGCAAGACCGTATGGTTCATCCTCACCGCCCCGCTCCCGGTCGGCCTCCACGAGTCCCTTCCCGTCATCGCTGACCGCGAGGTGGAGCCATGATTCCCGCATACCTCGCCGTCCCTCGTCCGGGGCCGAAAGAGCGCCCTGGCGCCTGAAAGCGAGAACCACTGCCTGAGCGGCTCGGCATGCCCCTCTCGCTGACCGGTCTGGCGCTCCTCGCTGACCGGCTAGGCGCCGTACGCCGGCGCCGGAATCCGCCGTACGACGTCTCAGCGCGCCGGCGCCGGAGACGGGGTGGTTCGGGGGGACCACGAGGGTCGGGCGGGGTGTGTACGGATGTGCGGTGGCCGACCGTCCGGGGGGCGAGGGGGGCGAAGCCCCCTGGGAAAACAGCCCGAGCCGGAAGGCGCCCTGGCGCCTGGAGGCGAGGACCATGTCCTGAACGCCCCGGTACCCCCTCATTGACCCGGTTGGGCTCCGTACGACGGCGGCGGGAGTCGCCATACATCGTCTTGCCTGGGTCTGCGCCGGTCTGGGGGTGCAGGGGGTACGAAAGGACAGGGCGGTGCGTACGGATGTGCGGTGGCCAACTGTCCGGGGGTTCGGGGGGCGAGGGGGGCGAAGCCCCCTGGGAAACACAGCCCGAGCCGGAAGGCGCCCTGGCGCCTGGAGGCGAGGACGATGCCTTGAGCGGTCCGGCACACCTCGCCTAGCGGCCTGCTCGATCGGACCTACACTCCCCGCTGGCGGGTTGGGTGCCGTGCGGCGGTGCTGGGCTCGCCGTCTACGTCGCGGGGTCGCGGGGGCGGAGCAGGGGG